>JBAVZX010000033.1:0-5835 GCA_049589015.1 Phormidium sp.
GACCTACCCTTTGCCATCTCACCAGTAGTCGCAGGTTTAATGATAGTGTTGCTTTATGGACGCAATGGTTGGTTTAATCCGTTCCTACAAACAGCAGACATTAAAATCATTTTCGCCCTACCCGGAATGGTCATCGCCACAGCTTTTGTCACCCTACCTTTCGTCGCACGAGAAGTAATTCCCGTACTCGAAGAAGTAGGTTTAGACCAAGAAGAAGCAGCCAGAACTTTAGGCGCAAAAGATTGGCCTATTTTTTGGCGCGTTACCTTACCTAGTATTCGTTGGGGTTTACTTTATGGCTTGATTTTAACTAATGCCAGAGCTATGGGAGAATTTGGTGCAGTCTCAGTTGTTTCCGGCAATATTATTGGCAAAACTCAAACCTTACCCTTATTTGTCGAAGAAGCTTATAAGCAATACCAAACACAAGCCGCTTTTTCCGCAGCTGTGTTACTAGCCTTTTTAGCAGTAGTCACCCTGGTACTAAAAGAAATCCTAGAGCAAAAAACTCGGATTAAAGACGTTCAGGAGTAATTAAGTAATTTTCAGATTAGAAAAATTCAAATTTGATGAGGTAGAAAAATTTAATGTTGACCGCGACATCAACGCCGCGATCAACATTAAAAGAATCGGGTTGGGACTTTTCCTGACTGTAAACAGGCGGAACGGGAAAATAAGTAAAAGCTTTACTAATAGTACCGCAATGCAAATTCTGGAAACATTAAAATCTGCCAGAAGCCCACACTTAGCCGTAGGGTAAGTGTGGGTAGTTCACTATTTGCTCAAGCCATATTGTTTTCAATTGACCAACGTGCCAGTTCCGTGCGATTATGCAGCCCTGTTTTCCCCAGCATATTCGACACATGACTTTCTACTGTACGTTGACTAACATTTAGTTCCTCTGCTATTTCTCGATTAGCTAAACCTCGTGCTACGTGCTGTACAACTTTTAATTCTGTAGGAGTTAATTGTACATCAAAGGGAACATGAATTCTCGGATCGCCATCTCCATTAACTGCACGATTGCGTAGCCGTTCGGTATGCTTCAGTGAAGACTCCACCTGGGCCACTAATTCTTCAGGCTCAAATGGTTTTACCATATATACATCTGCGCCTGTGTTCAAGCCTTTGACTTTATCTTGGCTTTGACCTTTAGCAGAAAGGAACAATACCGGAATCCAATTGGTTAGAGGATTTTCCCTAACGTGCTTGACGAAGGTATATCCATCCATTTCTGGCATCATCACATCACAGATTATTAAATCTGGACTTTCCCCTTCAAGTACTTCTAACGCTTCTCGACCGTTTTCTGCCGTAATTACTTCATAACCCCGAAATTCTAAGTAATCTTGGACTAGTAAGATTAGATTAGGGTCATCATCAATTAGCAGTAGTTTTTTAGTATCTCTCACACGAGTTTCCTTAACCATGCTTTACCACTTGCCCTACTGGCGGCAATCACGTTTGCAATTGGTCTCCCCAGTATTATCTACATTGTACTGAACAGGCTGTTGAGTAGGACTTGTTAACTAAGTAACAACCAGTATACGTTACTGGAAATCAGCCGTTTGCAGAGAACTAAGGGAAACCTAGTAGTAATACCGAGTTATACTGTTTAATTGCAATGATAGTATTTGCGCTAGGCAAAAGCATCCCCTTGCCAAACAAATATTAATCACAGTATAATTTTCAGGTTTTAAATTTTAATTGTCAGTAATTGTCAGCGATCGCTCCCGATAAAGTAGCATCCGGTAATGGATGAGTTAAAAAAGCGTACTCCTCGACAACTTGATTGCCAATTAAATGTTCCTGAATAATTCTTTCAATCACTTCCGGGGTAGCATTGCGATACCAAACCCCATCAGGATAAACTACCAAAATTGGCCCAGCGCAACAAACTTGCAGGCAATTTGCCTTAGTGCGAAAGATGCAATTAGGCTGATTAATAGTTGGCTGATCTAATTGTAATTCTTTTAAACGCTTTTTTAAGTAATTCCACGCTTGTAAACCTGCTTCCTTAGAACAACATTGAGGCAAAGTTTGGTCTGCACAAAGAAAAATATGCCGTTGAATTTGGTTGATGCCTAACTTTTGCACGCAAATAGCCAAAGCAGCACTTTCTGGCGACTCACAAACATTACAAGATTCATCATCTGGCTCAATTGCTGCATTCTCCATATTTGTTGCCTTGAAATTATTCGCACTAATAAATCATGCCTCACCCGACTTAGTTCGGAAACCCGTACACAAAAATTTATTGTCATTGGGGCACCCCTCGTTTTAAATTAGCACTCAGGAGGTGAGAGTGCTAATCTAAGAAAGAGAGGGTAATGACTGATCAAGAATCTATACCTAATCGGGTAGCACTTGCTAACTCATCTCTGCTGTAAGTAAAGAGAAAAGCTCTGGAGATTGAAATTCACTATGGCTGCTGTATCATTAAGCGTTTCCACCGTTAAACCACTGGGCGAACGAGTATTTGTCAAAGTAAGTGCTGCGGAAGAAAAGACTGCTGGCGGTATCTTACTTCCCGACAATGCGAAAGAAAAACCCCAAGTTGGGGAAGTTGTGCAAGTAGGCCCAGGCAAGCGCAATGATGATGGATCTCGCCAAGAATTAGAAGTAAAAATTGGCGACAAAGTTCTTTACTCCAAGTATGCTGGCACAGACATCAAACTCGGTACTGATGAGTACGTTTTACTCTCTGAAAAAGACATTCTTGCCATTGTTAGCTAATAAGGTCATTAGTCATTCGTCATGAGAAAAAAACCAATGACAAATGACAAATGGCAAACTCCTTAACAACAAACACCAAAAACTAAATTACACAATTCAGAGAACCAGTATGGCTAAACGCATCATATACAACGAAAACGCTCGTCGTGCCCTAGAAAAGGGAATGGATATTTTAGCAGAAGCAGTTGCGGTGACTTTAGGGCCTAAAGGACGCAACGTAGTGTTAGAAAAGAAATTTGGTGCTCCCCAAATTGTTAACGATGGTGTGACCATTGCTAAAGAAATTGAACTGGAAGATCATGTGGAAAACACTGGTGTAGCTTTGATTCGTCAAGCTGCTTCCAAGACTAACGATGCTGCTGGCGACGGCACCACCACTGCGACAGTTTTAGCTCATGCAATGGTAAAAGAAGGGCTGCGTAACGTTGCTGCTGGTGCAAATGCGATCTCTATCAAGCGCGGGATCGACAAAGCGACCAACTTCTTAGTAGAACAGATTAAACAACACGCTCGTCAAGTAGAAGAAACCAAAGCTATTGCTCAAGTTGGTACCATCTCTGCTGGTAACGATGAAGAAGTCGGCAACATGATCGCCCAAGCAATGGATAAAGTTGGTAAAGAAGGCGTGATTTCCCTGGAAGAAGGTAAGTCTATGACTACCGAATTGGAAATTACCGAAGGGATGCGCTTTGATAAAGGTTACATCTCTCCTTACTTTGTCACCGATGCAGAACGGATGGAAGCTATTTTAGATGAGCCTTTCATTCTGTTGACTGACAAAAAGATTGCTTTGGTACAAGACTTAGTACCAGTTTTGGAGCAAGTTGCTCGTTCTGGTCGTCCGCTGCTGATTATCGCTGAAGATATTGAAAAAGAAGCTTTGGCGACTTTGGTAGTTAACCGCTTGCGTGGTGTGTTGAACGTAGCTGCTGTGAAGGCTCCTGGTTTTGGCGATCGCCGCAAAGCTATGCTAGAAGATATTGCAGTTCTTACTGGTGGTCAAGTAATCACCGAAGATGCAGGTCTGAAGCTGGAAAGCACCAAGCTGGATATGCTGGGTAAAGCTCGCCGCCTCACCATCACCAAAGACAATACTACGATCGTTGCTGAAGGTAACGAAAAAGCTGTTAAAACTCGTTGCGACCAAATTCGTCGTCAAATGGAAGAAACTGAGTCTTCCTACGACAAGGAAAAACTACAAGAACGTTTGGCTAAATTAGCTGGTGGCGTTGCAGTAATTAAAGTTGGTGCGGCTACCGAAACCGAAATGAAGGATCGCAAGCTGCGCTTAGAAGACGCAATTAACGCGACTAAAGCTGCTGTAGAAGAAGGGATTGTTCCCGGTGGTGGTACTACTTTAGCTCACTTGGCTCCGCAAGTTGAAACTTGGGCTAACGGAAACCTGACTGGTGAAGAGTTGACTGGCGCTTTAATTGTAGCCCGTGCGTTGACTGCTCCTCTGAAGAGAATTGCGGAAAATGCTGGTCAAAACGGTGCTGTCGTTGCTGAACGGGTGAAGGAAAAAGACTTCAACGTTGGTTTCGATGCGGCTAAGAACGAATACGTTGATATGTTCGATGCTGGTATCGTTGACCCCGCTAAGGTGACTCGTTCTGCGTTGCAAAATGCTGCTTCGATCGCTGGAATGGTGTTAACTACTGAATGTATCGTGGTTGACAAGCCAGAACCCAAGGATAATGCTCCTGCTGGTGCTGGCGCTGGCATGGGTGGCGATTTCGATTACTAATCATATCTTGTGGGGTGGGCATCTTGCCCGCCCTTTGGGAAAAACAGCTGCTTCTTTTGTGGGGGTGGCTGTTTTTTTTATTTGAACCGCGAAGACGCGAAGAGCGCGAAGAGAAGAGGAAGAGGAGATTTTTTTGAACCGCAGAGACGCAGAGGACGCAGAGGAAGAGGGGAGGAGAAGGAAGTTATGATTATATTTTATTAAGTATTCCAAAAGCTGAAGTATTTACTCAGAGTTTTAATGATGAAGAAGCCGGACTTTAATAATATGAATTGTCAAGAATTGAGAGCTTATATTTTAAGTCATCGAGATGATGATGATGCGATCGCAGCCCTAATTAAACGCAGAAATCCCAATAGTCCAAAATATCCCTTTCCCCAAACTGATGAAGATTTCTGAGAAATGGAACAGATACTTAAGAGAAAATTGGGAAACGCTGGTGGAGAAGCAAACTGAGAGTTAAATGCGATCGCAGTTCTCAAATCAGCAATTGAGGAGCAGTGCTATAGTTAATCTCAGGAGGTAAGTTAAATGTTTGCTACTATCACAGATAACCCATCGGAAATTCGGCAAATTTTTCAGCCCAGCACCTCTAATTCTTCAAAGCTTTGGGAACTGGCGCAAAAAGCAAATGAGTTGGCTTTAATGGTGGAAGATCGCTGGGAGAAGTTCTCCGATCGAGAAAGAGAATTACTTATAAATTTTGCCTACGCAGTTATTAAACCACCCAAAGGAATATTAGATACTATTGGTGAGTTTGTCAGCCGTTTTCTTTTAGCTTTGGTTTTAGCCACAATTGCAATTAAAGGAGAACAAGACGCTTTTATTGCATATTCTAGTAACTCCAAGCGCCTGATTAATGCAATTTTGCGTAAAGTTGAGCAGGAAGATCTTGCTTATCAAAAAGCATTATCTGAAGCTATTGAAGAGGGTTTTAGCAATTCAGAAAATAGAAAATCTATGACTGCGGAGGAAGCCTGTGAACGAATCAGGGGAATTTCAGATCGAGTTATCAGAGAACTTTGAAAAATCCTATCAAAAATTGATTCGCGATCGCTATCGAAAAAATCGCAACGCCGCCGCAGAATTCAGTAAACTAATTGAGCAATTCATCAACATCATTAGTGTTAATCCCCGTCCTCGTCCTCCTTTTGGACATTAAGTAAGAGAATTTTTTAAACCGCAGAGACGCAGAGGACACAGAGAAGGATGGGGAGGAGAAGAAAGCGTTACTTTTGATTTGGACTTTGGACAAATAAGAGAAGTATTTGGCGATAAGAAGCGCCAAATACTTCTCTTAACGCAAGTTGCTAGTTATTTACATAAAGGTACGTAGTTGGGCTTTAGCCCTC
>JBAVZX010000034.1:0-13651 GCA_049589015.1 Phormidium sp.
GGAACGAACACTCGGAGGTTCTACCTCCCCTGCTGCAAGATTGAGAACACAGATGTACTTTTAGCTTTTTCCTGGGTGGCTATAATTTTGGTTTTTTACCACAGATATCCACAGATAAACACAGATAAACACAGATAATTTTTATGCTTTAAGTTTTGATTATTACTTCTACCCGCCGATTTTTTTGTCTACCTTCGGGATTATCTGAACCATCAGTTTTATTATTAGGTGCAATTGGTTGATTTTTGCCTAATCCTTTAGTTTGTAGTCGCTTTGCTGGTACTTTATAGACATTAATAAAATAGTATTTTACTGCTGCGGCTCTGAGTTGAGAAAGTTTTTCGTTGTAAGCGTCATTGCCTTTACTATCAGTATGTCCGTTAATCAAAATTTCTGATTTGCCGTAGTAAGTCAACAGTTGATTGATTTTGGTTAAGGTGGGTTTTGCTGTGGCGCGAACGTGATATTTGTCAAAGTCAAATAAGATATTTTCTGGAAGGTTGATTTTAATTCCTAATTTGGTTTTTTCAGCTTTTAATTCAGTAATAGTCTTTTCGACTGTAGCTGCTGTAATTTTTGTCGGTGGTGGAGTTTCAACTTCTACTTTGCTAGGGGTAACTGGTTGAGTTTCAACTTCGACTTTAGTCGCGGGAGTGGGGGAAGTTTCAACTTTTACATTTGTATTAGTCGTTGGTTCAACTTCTAATTTAGTTTCAGGAACGGGTTGAGTTTCGGTTTCTAACTGAGTAGTGGTAGTGGTTTGATTTGCTGTTTCTACGCTGCTGGAAGTCAAAGATACAACTTCTAATTGGGAAACGGCAACTGGTACTACTTCTAATGTGGTAACTTTGGGATATGTGTTATTTCGGCGAAAATCTAAGTAGGAAAAACCTACTACAGCAAATAAGGCAAATAGCAAATTTAGCTGTCTAATTAGCTTGATCATTTTACTGTTACCTTTGAATTAATAGATTACTGAAATTTACGTAAGGAAAGTTTTTTTCATTGCCATATAGCCTAGAGTTAGTAGTAAGCGTTAAGTTAGTAGCTTTAGGCGATAATCTACCAACGAAAACAAATTGTCCTTTAAGAGTTGTTCCTGGTTGAATTTGAATTTTAGGATTATCTGAGGGAACCATTAAACGGTATTGATTGGTGTTATATGAGGTATCGTCTCTTAAGATAAAGTCGTCTTTGGCGTTCAGCTGAATTGGTTCTTGACTAACATTAGTAAATGCTATACTGACAACAATGCTGTCATCAGTAAAGGCAATTTGAGTTAATCTAGCTACAACTTGGTCATTATTCACTTGCAAATCATAAGTTTGTGCTGGTGGTAAGGAAGTTTTCGGAGTTGCAGCAGAAGTGCTAGCAGAGGTTTGAGTATTTTGTGTTGTAGCGGTAGAAGATTGCTGTGTTATCGGGTTGGATTGACAGGCGATGCACAGTAGAGATATTGAGGTTAATATTGGTAGGATACTAGCTTTCATAATCGGGTTTGATTTCGCTGTTGTTGTTAATTTTACTACTAACGATCGCACTTAAGATTCCTGAAAAATACGGAAATTGGCGGCGGTTTAAATACCTGAACTACAGAGAATTTATCTACAAAAATAGCGATCGCATTTTCTTCTTAGCAGGAAGGTGCGTTACGCTGCGCTAACGCACCCTACGTATAATCAAAATTCACAGAGCAGATTCCTTAGTAATGACGTACTATTAAAAGGCATATTCTGCGGTTTTAGCAGCATAGCTCTCTTAGCAATTATGACGACAATTACTGATTTTCTTAGCCATCTTAACCCTAGTCAACGTCGCGCAGTGGAACATCACTGCGGTTCTCTATTAGTTGTTGCTGGTGCAGGTTCCGGTAAAACTAGAGCTTTGACTTTTCGCATTGCCAACCTCATCCTTAAGCATAAAATAGATCCTGAAAATATCCTCGCTGTCACTTTTACTAATAAGGCGGCGCGGGAAATGAAGGAACGGATTGAAAAATTGTTTGCTGCTCAAATAGCGGAAAAAACTACTGGTAAACCTTTTGCATCTTTGTCACCAGAGGAACAGACACATTGGCGATCGCAAATTTACAAACAATACATTAAACCTCTCTGGGTAGGTACTTTCCACAGTCTTTGCGCTCGAATTTTGCGATACGATATCGAGAAATATCAAGATCCCAACGGTCGAAAGTGGAATCGCAACTTTTCTATATTTGATGAATCTGACACCAAGAGTTTGGTTAAAGAAATTGTTACTAAACAACTTAATCTAGATGACAAGAAATTCGAGCCTAGTTCGGTTCGTTACGCCATTAGTAATGCGAAAAACTTGGGCTTGTCTCCCCAAGAATTTGCCAGAGAACAGCCTAATTTCCGGGGCAAAGTAATTGCTGATGTTTACAGTCGTTATCAAGATGCTTTAGCAGAAAACAACGCTCTGGATTTCGATGATTTAATCTTAGTTCCGGTGCAACTTTTCAACCAAAACGAATCAGTTTTAGGTTATTGGCATCGCCGATTTCAACATATTTTAGTCGATGAATATCAGGACACTAACCGGATTCAATATGACTTAATTCGGCTGTTAGTTACTAATGGAGAAAGCCCGAAAAGATTTGATAATTGGTCAAGTCGATCGGTCTTTGTAGTCGGTGATGTAGACCAAGCAATTTACTCTTTCCGCATGGCAGATTTTCGGATTTTGCTAGAATTTCAAGAGGACTTTGGTGATGGTTTACCTGATGAAAAAACTCAGTCAATGGTGAAATTAGAGGAGAACTATCGCTCTAGAGAAAACATTTTACAAGCAGCAAATCAGTTAATTGAAAATAACACTCAACGCATTGATAAAATTTTGCGTCCTACCCGCAGCGAAGGAGAGCCAATTTTCCTGCATCGTGCAGATAATGAACTCGATGAGGCTGATTTTGTCTTACAACAAATTCGTCAGTTAGAACGCCAAGATAACGGTTTTAATTTGGGTGATTTTGCGATTCTTTACCGAACTAATGCTCAATCTCGTCCGTTTGAAGATGCTTTGTTGCGATCGGGAATTCCCTACACAATGGTAGGCGGGTTAAAGTTTTACGATCGCAAAGAAATTAAAGATGCTTTGGCATATTTGCGCTTAATTGTTAACCCCAATGATAGCGTCAGTTTATTGCGAGTAATTAATACTCCCCGGCGGGGAATTGGTAAAACTACAATAGATAACTTGGTGAATGCTGCTAGGGAATTGAACATACCTTTGTGGGAAATTGTCAGCGATGAAGTATCAGTAAATAACTTAGCTGGACGTGCTGCTAAATCAATTAATAGTTTTTTCCAATTAATTCAAAAATGGCAATTACAATTAGAAGTTTTACCAGCTTCGCAAATTGTCCAAGGAATTATGGAAGATTCCGGTTATATTGATGATTTGAAACATCAAGGAACCGATGAAGCACAAGATCGTTTACAAAATGTCTTTGAATTATTGAACGCCGTCAAACAATTTGAAGATGAAAATGATGAACCTACTTTAGGCAGTTTTTTAGAAAATGCTTCTTTATCTTCCGATTTAGATAATTTGGAAGAGGGACAAAAAGCCGTTTCTTTAATGACCTTGCACTCTGCTAAAGGATTGGAATTTCCTGTGGTATTTTTAGTCGGAATGGAACAGGGTTTATTACCTCACTTTCGCAGTTTAGATGATCCAGAAGGGTTGGAAGAAGAACGACGTTTGTGTTATGTTGGTATTACTCGCGCTCAGGAAAGATTGTATCTTTCTTGTGCTAGAGAAAGACGGTTATGGGGTGAACGTCAACAAGCAATTAGTTCGCAATTTTTGCAAGAGTTACCCAGTGAATTGTTGAGTAGTAAAGTAGGAATAAGTGTTCGCAGTAATCAGAAAAAATCAACTGCTCAATCTCAAATAGAGAAGCCTAAAGCAAAGAGTAATAACACTTCTACAACTACCGCACAAGGTTGGAAAAAAGGCGATCGCGTAGTCCACAAAACCTTCGGAGTCGGAGAAATTACTCACGTTTTTGGTTCAGGAAATAAACTCTGTATCGCAGTCAAATTCCCCAGCGTGGGACAAAAAATCCTCGATCCAAAAATTGCTCACCTGCAAAAAGTTCAATAAAAATTACGCGATCTCGTTCCCAGGTTCAACCTGGGAACGAAAAACAGAGGCTCCGCCTCTTGGCGCAAAATCTCAGTTTAACTATATCTTTGATTAACTAATAATTGATACATTTCGCGAAAGTTTTGTACTGTTTCATAACAAATTATTAAACTTTTATTAATTATCCTCTGCGGAAAGTCTCAAAGCTAGCTTAGACAAACACTTTCATTGTGTTACTTTTTTTAATAAAATATCTTTCATTTTTCCTGGGTAGTTGTTGGCTATCCTTTATCCTACAATGATATCAGAGCCAAGGGTTAGCAATGTACACAATAAAAAGAGAGTTAAAACTAAATAACAAAGAAACCTCTTTAATGCGTGGCATAGCTGGCTTTCGGAGATTTGTCTACAACTTTGGGCTAGAGATGGTAATCGCCAGTTGGAGTTTTGAGGGGATTAACCTCAATGACTCCAAAAGGATTGATATTATCAAGCAACTCTTCACCCAAGTAATCATGAAAATGCCTGAATATGCGTGGACGAAGCAATACCCGTCTACTGTGTATCAGTCAGCTTTTATTGATTTGAAAAAAGCTTTTAAAAGGTGGCGACAAGGATTAAGTGGTTTTCCACAGAAGAAAACCAAAAAGAAAGGTGATTCGTTTACGGTTTACAAAACATCTGGCATTTACCCAGAGAAAGGTTTTCCACCAATCCCCTTTACTAACCGAGTAGTCATCAAAACAGGCAAAATAATTCAACTTCCAGGGTTAAGGGAATTTAGACTCAAAGAAAAAATTGGATTTACTTGCAGTTCGCAAACATTTACAGTGACTAGAACTGCGGATAAATGGTTTGTTTCCTTTGCGCTGGATGCTTCTAAAGTTCCTCCTATTTACCATCCAATTGCAAAAGTTGGAGTTGACTTGGGAGTGAAAGTGTTAGCAACTGTTAGTAATGGAACTTGTTACACCATGCCACTCACTAATAAAAGGGCGAAAACCAAGCTCAGTAAACTGCAATGGCGCAATCGTAACAAGGTTTTAGGTAGTAAGAGACTGGGTGTTAAAGCGTCCAATAGCGCCAGGAATTATTACATCAAATTAGCAAGGCATTATGCCAGGATTAGCAATATTCGTGGTGATACAATTCAGAAAATGACAACTGATTTGAGTCGTCTTGCTTATTGCATTCGGATTGAGGATTTAAACGTTTCGGGGATGATGGCGAATCGCAAACTTGCAGCGGCAGTTAGTGATAATTGCTTTTATGAAGTGCGTCGCCAATTGGTCTATAAACAGAGCCATTATGGAACCAAGGTTGAGTTAGTTGATCGATGGTTTCCTTCATCCAAAACCTGTTCTTGTTGTGGACACATTCAGGAAATGAAGCTATCAGACAGGGTGTTTGATTGCCAAGAATGTGACAATATTATGGACAGGGATTTGAATGCCTCTGTTAACCTGGAAAATGCCCCGGAAGAAAAGGTAAGGTCGGCTCGACCTGAACGGACAGACACACAGGTCTGTCCCTACGCCTGTGGACAAGTTGGTGCCGACACCCTTGGTTGAAGCAGGAAGGAAACACCACGTCAAATTAACAAGTTTAGTTAGATTTGGGTAAGTTTTTCGGAGCAGATGATATAAATACAGCCAAAACTGCTACTTTATAAAATTATGGAGTGAAGTGATAAATGATTGCCTCTAACCTGCATTACTCAATAGAAGTGATCAAAGAAGAAGCGCGGGAACTTGTCAAGAAACGTTTAATTAGTCCTCAACAACCAATCTATAATCTTTGTCAGTATATTCGTCCGGGAGAATGGGTTTGTGTTGAATATGAATTAGAACATTGTGGTTATTTACTGCGCGATCGCATTTGTGATTTGATGGGTTGTGAAGAATGGAAAAATGATTAATTTCTCTCAATTGATCCAAACTAAAATAGGGTGGGTTTTCCCCATCCTATAATTTTTTATTAATACCTTGCATTGCTAAAATCGCTGAACCATAAGCCGCTTGTGTGTGCGTTGGTTTTAAAATTGGAACTTGCAAATAACCTTCCCTAATTTTAGTCCAAGTTGAATTTTTTGCACCTCCACCAGCAGTATAAACACAACTTAAAGGTGTTGCACCTAACTGCTTTAATAATTCATATCCCCTGGCTTCAATTCGAGCAATACTTTCTAATAACCCATGCAAAAATTCAACTGGATTTTCGGGACGTGGTTCTAATTTAGGTGGTAAATTAGGATCGTTAATCGGAAAGCGATCGCCAGCCTTCAACAAAGGATAATAATCAAGGTTACTTGGTTTTTCCGCATCAATTTGCGAACTCAAATTTTCTAATTCTGCATCACTAAAGAAACTTTTTAACACCGCACCTCCCGTATTAGAAGCGCCACCAACTAACCACAAATCCCCCAATCTATGACTATAAATTCCATATTTTGCATCATCAACGCGAGTGCTACTTAACAGTTTAATTACTAAAGTAGAACCCAAAGATGTACTCGCTTCTCCCGGAAGTTTTGCACCGCTAGCTAGAAAAGCTGCAATACTATCAGTTGTACCTGCACAAATAACACAGTCTTTTCTTAATTTCAAACTTGCAGCTATTTCCGATGTAACTTCCGCAATAGGAGTTCCCGGAGTCAGAACTTTCGGTAATTGAAAAGGGATTTCTAAATTTTCAATCCATTGGGGATAGCAAAGTTTTTCTACATCATAACCAAGTTTCAAAGCATTGTGATAATCGCTAATTCCCAATTGTCCATGTAATAAAAAGGCTAACCAATCAGCTTGATGTAAAAAATGAAGATCCCCCCTAGCCCCCCTTACTAAGGGGGGGATAAGATTTTGATACCAGAAAAGTTTTGCTAATGAAGAGGTAGCACTGATTACTGTATGATTTGGTGGCGCAATTTCTTTGAGTTTATCGATTACTTTTATGCCTCTGGAATCGTTGTATAAAATTGGTGAATCAATGGGGTTGCCAGTTTGGTCACATAATAATACTGTGGAGGATGTGCCGTTTATGGCGATCGCACAAATTCCCCCTCTAATTTCTTCCGGGATTTCAGCAATTAAAGAAAACAAAGCTTGTCGCCAAACTGTTGTTAAACTATCCGTTGCATCAGCAAAAGAATATTGTGATTGAGCTTGAATAGTTCCTGCCGAATCTATTACTATTGCCCGTGCGCCAGAAGTGCCAAAATCAATGCCAAGGTAGAAGCTCATGAAAAAGTAAGTTAATTATCTAGACAAAAATAGCGTTTTTATAGTATAAAATATTTATGACTATTCCATCTGAAATAATTGCTCTTATCGAGCGGCTAAATAATGAATTGAATCAATCATAACTACTAGGTCGGGCGTTGGACGCTAAAATAGTTGTTAATAGGATTAAAGCTGGGTTGCAGGAAGGATTATGACAGAAAAAGTTTTAAACGAAAAGAAATTGCTGGAGATTTTAGAGTTAGCCAAAACTGGCGAACAGCAGCTTAAAGAGATAAGTGAAATGGCAACAGCAATGGCAGAGAAATACCAACGCTGGTATGAAGAGGGAATGGCTAGAAAGCAGAAAGAAGAACAGGTGAAATGAAACAAAAAGAACCGGATGAAAAGAAACTTTTAGAAATTCTGGAACTGGCAAAACTGGGTGAACAGAAATTAAGAGAAATGAGTGAATTTGCAACGGAAATGGCAGAGAAGTGGCAGCGCAAGGCTGAAGCTAGAAAGGTTGCGGCGGAACAAAAGCAGGAAGTTTGAGAGAGTTTGGAAAAGGTTGATCGCACTTAATATTAAGGTGAAAAGTGCGATCGCTATTTTCCCAAATGATAAAATTTAATAATTATGCCGATTCCATCAGAACTTAACAATCTCATTGAGCGATTAAATCAAGAGCTAGATATAATTGAGCGGGAAGCAACAGCAGGACTTAACTTAGTCAGAGTTAAACTGGAGCGTTTTCCAAACAATTTCTTATTCATCCAGATGTTTGCGTCTTTTAATACAGCCTTATTTTTTGTGGATACCCAAAGAAAGCAAATTGAGGCTCGTATTGAAGATCTTTCAAGAAAGGTGAGTACAAATGAGCAAATTCAGGAAGCAGGAGAAGATTTAGCAATAGAACTAGGTCGAGTGTTAGAAAGTAAAATAATTGTAAAAGGAATTAAAGCTCGGTTGGAGAAGTTACAATGACAGAACCAAAATCTGATGACAAAGAACTGCTAGAAATTCTGGAAATGGTTAAAACTTTTGAACAGAAAGCTAAAGAAATGTGTGAAATATCAACAGCTAATACAAGAAAGTGGCGATTGAGGGAAGAAGTTAAACAGGTGGCTGCACAAAAACAGGAAGTTTGAGAGAGTTTGGAAAAGGTCGATCGCATTTATATTAAGGTGAAAAGTGCGATCGATCCTCAAATCTCCTTTAGCATTAGTCATATTACTGGACTTTCAATAATCACTTCACCAGAACCGCTTTGCTGTTTAAATACTTGCAAAACCTTTTGTTTCAAACTTGCTAAATCATCCGTAGCTGCATCAGCTTCATAAATAGATTCCGTTGCTGCATTGAAGGCATCGGCATCTAAGGCAAAATATAAAGAGTTAGCCGATCTTGCTTGTTGAAAAGCTCCTAAATAGGCTGATAACTCTGTCTCGCCTGCATCCATTTTTTCTTGTAAATCCCATTGAATTTCATCCAATTGGTTAACCAAAGATTCAATTTTTTCCCTTAAAGATTCGTCTCCGTAATTGCCAATTTCTATTGCTTTTAATGCTTGGTCAACAATTGGATCGTTTAAGTTAGTGCGTTCAATTGTAAATTGGCTGGCAATTAAAGCCGCATTTCTTTGTTGGGAAACAGAGGCTTTTTTGAGAAGTGTAGATAAATCGCGATCGAGCAATTCTAAACGATTTTCTGTCATCTTTACTTAGCTCCAAAGTGCGATCGATCCTCAAAATACCTACAATGCTAACAACCTTCTAATCGCAGGAAATGAACTCTTCCTGATGCTTCGCCTGCTGCGATCGTTACTCCATCGGGTGCAACTGCACAGCACTTTAATGCACTGTCGCCTGTAAAAGTTGCAATTACCTCTTGAGTTAGCAAATCCCAAACTTTGAGAGTGCTGTCATCTGAAACAGAAACTAATTTTTTGCCATCTGGTGTTACTGCCAGAGCATTTACATAGCTAGTATTTAAAGTGAAAATTTCGTCTCCAGTTTCCAGATTCCAAACTATAATAGTTTTATCGGATGAAGCAGAAATAACCCGCTCTCCATCTGGTGTTACTGTTACAGCGTTTACTGATTCAGTATGACCCTTAAAGGTTAATAGTTCTTCCCCTGTTTCCAAATTCCAGACTTTAATAGTTGTGTCTCCTGAACCGGAAATAGCTTTTTGATTATCTGGTGTTACTGCCAAAGAATTAATAAACTTAGTATGTCCAGTAAAAGTATTTAATTGCTCTCCTGTTATCAAATTCCAAATTTTTATTGCTTTATCAAGTGAGCCACTAATTACCATCTGACTGTATGCTGTCACAGCTAGAGCTATTATGGGTGCTCTATGAGCTTTAAAAGTAAAAACTTCTTCTCCAGTTTGGTAATTCCAGATTTTGATGTTCTTGTCAGATCCACCAGAAATTATCAGTTTATTATCGCGTGTTACTGCTAAAGTATTTACCCCTCCAGAATGGCCAGTTATAGTTTTGATTTCCTTTCCTGTTTCCAAATTCCAAATTTTTAAAGTTTGGTCAGATGAAGCAGAAATTAACGTCTTTTCATCTGATGTTACTACCACCGCATTTACTGCATTTTTATGAGCTATTTGGGAAAGAGGACTGTCCCCTATTTCCAAATTCCAAATTTTTATTTCATTTTGTGAAGTAGAAATAAGCCGTTTGCTATCAGGTGTTACTGCTATACCTGATATTCCATAGCTGTGAGCTTTGAAAGTATTTAATTCTGCCCCTGTTTCCAGATTCCATAATTTAATACTTAGATCCTCCAATGAACTACAAATTAAGCGCTTACCATCGGGCGTGATTGCTACAGTATTTACAAAGCGATGACCTATAAGGTTAAAATTTTCCTCTTTTGTTTTTAGATTCAATATTTTTATAGGAGAATAAATGGCAGCAGAAATCAACTGGATACCATCTGGAGTAACTGGCGTTTGAGTAGCAATCGTACAAAAAGTGCCGTTAAGCCCAGAAGTGTTGCCACACAAGGTTTTCACTCTTAGCTATTTGTCTAACTTACTCTATGAGCGATGTCGCTTGACAATCTGGGAAACAGTAGTTTTACTCAAATTAAGTTCTTTTGCAATGCAACGATAAGAAGACCCCTGCTCAACCATCTCCAAAACTTTAGGAGCAAGACGGTCAGACTTAATTCGTTGTCCAGGTCTTCGACCTAAAATTTTGCCCTTCGCCTTCGCCGCAGCCAAACCTGAACAAACTCTCTCTCGCACTAAATCCCTTTCAAACTCAGCAAGAGAAGCCATAATACTTGCAATCAGTTTCCCTTGAGGAGTATCCAAATCAAACTGAGTACCCGTTTGAGCAATCAGTGAAACCCCCCAGTGATTCAAATCCTGTAAAGTATGAATCAAATCTAAAGTGCTACGACCCCAACGAGTTAACTCAGTCACCAAAATCCCATCAATCTGACGATGTTGGGCTAATTTCATCACTTGATTGCGTTCTTGATGCTTACTTTTCACCCCGGAAACCGTTTCCTTCCAAATACCAACCACCTCATAACCCGCCTTATGAGCATAGTCAATTAAATCCCGTTCTTGACGAGAACAAGATTGATCAGATGTCGAAACTCGACAATAAATAGCCACCCTCATGTACCAATTAAACCCTCCCGAAAATAGAGGTCTCAAACCCTTACCACATCGTTACTTTTCATTGTATCAAATAGACTATAGTTTAATTGGTACAATGAAAGGGAAAAAGCAATGTCAATTCGGTTTCTGACCGAAGAATATCAAGAAAACTATGGGCGTTATGTGGGTGAACCAACAACGTTACAATTAGCTCGTTATTTTCATCTTGATGACCTAGCGTTACAGTTAGTCAAAAAACGGCGTGGCGACCATAATCGCTTAGGTTTTGCAGTTCAGTTGGGTACAGTTCGCTTTTTAGGGACTTTTTTAAATAATCCTCTGGATGTACCAAGTAATGTAGTTAATTATTTAGCTAGTCAGTTAAAAATTACCGAGTCGAATTGCCTATCTCAATATCTGAACAGAATCAGAACTCATTGGGAACATATTGAGGAAATAAAATACCATTATGGCTATCGAGATTTTAACTCACAACCGGAACATTGGCGACTGGTTCGGTGGTTATATGAACGAGCGTGGGTAAGTGCTGAAAGTCCGAGTGTTTTATTTGATATTACCACCGCCCAATTGTTAGAAAATAAAATTCTCTTACCTGGAGTTAGCATCTTAGCTCGATTAATTGCTAGTGTCAGAGAAAGAGTCGAGCAAAGATTGTATTTTCAGCTATCTAAATTGCCGAATCAAGAGCAAATTCAGCAACTAGAATCTTTGCTCATTGTGACTGAAACAAGTCGCCAAACCCTTCTAGAACAATGGCGCACTTCAGCTACTCGCATTAGTAGTCCAGCTTTAGTTAATGCTTTGAAGAAGCTCGAAAATATTCGAGCTTTGGATATCGAGAAGCTAAATGTTTCCCAAATACCACCGATTCGGTTAAAAGCCCTTGCCAAAACAGCTTTTACGGTCAAAGTTCAAGCAATTGCGCGAATGTCAGAAGCCAAAAGAATTGCTACTTTAGTTGCCTTTGTTTATGTCTTAGAAGCCACAGCGATTGATGATGCTTTAGATATCTTAGAATCATTAGTTAAAGATTTGCTCTCGAAATCGGAACGTGAAGGAAAAAAAGAGCGTTTACGCACTCTTAAAGACTTAGATGCGGCGGCATTAGAACTATCACGAGTAGGAAAAATTCTTTTAGATGAAAACTGTGATGATAGTCATGTAAGAGAACAAGTTTGGAGCTTTATTCCCAAAGATAAATTAGCAGAAGTAGTAGAAAGAGTGGAAAAACTAGCCCGACTTCCTGAAGATAATTATTATCAAGAATTGTTAAATAAATGGCGGACGGTTAGAATTTTCTTTCCAACCTTACTGAGAGTTGTTGAATTTGAAAGTAACAAAGCAGGTAAGCCAATTTTAGAAGCTTGGCAATTTCTCCAGGCTCTTGAAGGCCAACGCCAATCTAAAATGTCAAATGCTCCCTTAAAAATTATTGATAAAAATTGGGTATCTTGGGTCGTAAGAAAAGATGGTAGTATTGACCGTAAATCTTATACATTTTGTATTTTAGAGAAATTGATTGAAGGTTTACGGTGTCGAGATTTGTTTGTTAATAACAGCGAACGTTGGAGTAATCCTTCGGCTAAATTCTTACAAGGTCAGGCTTGGGAATCGGCTCGTTCTCATGTTTGTCGGGCTTTAAATTTGAATCTATCAGCAACGCCCGAATTAGAAATTCTTAAACAACAATTAGATGAAGCTTATCACAGAACTGCTAATAATTTACCGAATAATGGAGCAGTAAAAATTGAAATCGTTAAGGGGAAAGAAACCTTAACGATTACTAATTTGGATAAATTGGATGAATCAGACAGTTATCTTCAACTAAAAGAGCAGGTGGAAACTTTACTTCCCCATGTCGATTTACCGGAAGTTTTACTAGAAATTCAAGTAAAAACTGGTTTTATGGATGAGTTTACCCATATTAATGAAAGTTTTGCTAGGGTTAAAGACCTCTCTACCAGTATTTGTGCGGTTCTGGTTGCTAATGCTTGTAATATTAGTTTAACCCCTTTAGAACGTCCCAATATTCCGGCTTTAACCCGTAGTCGCCTCAATTGGGTGGAACAAAACTATATGCGTCCAGAAACTCTAGTTCTGGCTAATGCACGATTGGTTGATGCTCAAAGTTTAATTTCAATAGCTCGGAGTTGGGGTGGTGGGGAAGTTGCGTCGGCTGATGGATTACGTTTTATAGTTCCGGTGCGAACAGTGAATGCAGGTGCCAATAGTAAATATTTTGGTCAAGGTCGGGGAATTACTTACTATAACTTTACTTCCAACCAATTTACAGGCTTTCATGGATTAGTGATACCGGGAACTTTGAGGGATTCTTTGTTTGTTTTAGTAGGATTATTGGAGCAACAAACCAGTTTACATCCAAAAGAATTGATGACAGATACTTCTGGTTATAGTGATGTGGTGTTTGGACTGTTTTGGTTGTTGGGATATCAGTTTAGTCCTCGTTTAGCTGATGCTGGGGAAGCTCGTTTTTGGAAACTTAACTCTGATAGTGATTATGGGGTTTTGGAAAAACTAGCACGACAACGAGTTAAGCCAGAGTTAATTGAACAAAATTGGGATGACTTACTACGAATTGCTGGTTCACTCAAATTGGGAACTGTTAGTGCTAGTGAGATTATGAGGACTTTGCAGAAAGGGAAAAAGCCTTCAAC
>JBAVZX010000035.1:0-1509 GCA_049589015.1 Phormidium sp.
GCTTTTGTCATGGTTTCTTCGTTAGTAATCTCAAATCCTACTAATCGACTTGCTTCGGTTTCATTGGGGGTGATTACATCAGTTAATTGATATAATTCATCAGGTAATTTTTCCGGTGCTGGTGCGGGATCGAGAATGACTTTTACTTGGGCTTTTTTTGCTGCTTTAGCGGCGGCGATAATTGCGGGTAAGGGAACTTCTAATTGTAATAATAAAACGCTGGCATTGGGTAATAGTTTTTCTAGTCTTTCCACATCGGTATGGTTAACCTTTCCATTAGCACCGGGAATTACTATGATGGTGTTTTCGCTGCGATCGTCAACAGCAATTACTGCTACCCCAGAACTTGTAGTATCATCAATTAAAATTGCGTCACTTTGCACAGCTGCAACTTTTAAAGATGTCAGTAATTCTTGTGCAAAATTATCATTACCGACACGCCCAATCATGTAAGTAGTTCTGCCTAAAAGTGCGCTACCAACTGCTTGATTTGCGCCTTTACCTCCCGGCGCGGTAAAAAAATCGTAACCCTGGAGAGTTTCCCCGGCGACTGGTAAACGAGGAGTGCGGGTAACGATATCCATGTTGATGCTGCCGAAGACGATTATACTCATGTTTAGGAGTTTGATAATGCGAATTTACCTGGCTGGGCCTGATGTATTTTTACCCGATCCGATGAAAGCTGCTAAGGCGAAACAAGAGATTTGCCAAAAGTACGGTTTTATCGGGATGTTTCCTTTAGATAATAAACTAAATTTAACTGATTTGTCTCCAAAAGATGCGGGAATTGCGATTTATAAAAGTAACATTCAATTGATGGATAGTTGTGATTTAATTGTGGCGAATATGACTCCGTTTCGGGGGGCAAGTATGGATGTGGGAACTGCTTTTGAGATGGGTTATATGACGGCTCAAGGAAAGCCTGTTTTTGGGTACACTAATGATGGGCGTTTGTTTGGGGAAAGGATTCCGCAAATTTCGACTGATTTGGATAATTGGGGGATGGCGATCGAGCATTTTGATATGGTAGATAATTTAATGTTAGAAGCGGCGATTATTGTGAGTGGTGGAGAGTTGAGAAGTGAGCAAATCGAACCAGAAAATTATTATACTGAGTTAAAGGTCTTTGAAGAAGTAATTAAAGTTGCGGCGGAAAAGTTGAATTAAGAAATTAATATGATTACCCAAAAACCGAAAGTTAAAATTATTCTTGATACCGATCCAGGCGGGGATGATTGTTTTGCTTTGCTGTGGTTATTGAGTTTAGTAAAACAGGAATTTGCGGAATTAGTTGCTGTTACTACGGTTGATGGAAATGTTCATGCAAGATACACTTTTGTTGGGGCGAGTAAGCTGTTGAAATTAGCAGGTTTTCAAGCAATAGAAGTTGGTAAAGGTGTGATTGGGGGATCGGAAAGCGATGTGGAAGATGCGGGGGGAATTCATGGTGCTGATGGGATGGGAAATCTTTCGCAGACTTTGCCGGAAATAGATGTTAGTTATGAAGAT
>JBAVZX010000036.1:0-4357 GCA_049589015.1 Phormidium sp.
AGAGACGTTGTATACAACGTCTCTACCCTACACAGGGGAGCAGCTTTACTCATCAATGTTGTGTTGCCAATTTGGAGACTACTGCCATGTTAAGTACCAACACGATTTCAGACAACAGCGACTCTCATTCCCAGGCTGGAGACTGGGAAAGAGAACTCGATGCTTCTGAAAAAGCAAGACTTGGCGAACTAGAAACTGTCATCGAACGGGGACTTCAGACCTTTTATGAAGTCGGCAAAGCTTTGGAAGAAATACGGGAAAAGAAACTGTACCGGGAAACTCACAAAACTTTCGAGACTTATTGCCGAGATAGGTGGGGAATTGCCAGACAGACAGCTTATCGTTTCATTGATGCTGCCCTAGTTATCGAAAATTTGTCACCCATGGGTGACAAAATTCCGACGAAAGAGCGTCAAGTTCGTCCCTTGACCCAACTTCCACCAGAGTTACAGCTAGAAATTTGGCAACAGGCAGTTGAGTTAGCGCCAAATGGTATTCCCACAGCGGCAGCAGTACAGCGGTTAGTTGACGAAAAAGTTTCATCACCGAAGACAAAGCGAAGTTCTGCGGGTAATCTCTTGGAAGTAGAACAGTTGCGCCAAGAGAATCAGCGACTCAGAGAACAAATTCGACGACAAAATATCGAGAGAGAAAAGCGTTCAGCGGAAGTAGCCGCAGAATTAGAAAGATTGCGGGAAGAAAACCGACAACTCAAAGCCGAACTCAGACAGCGAGACATCGACTGGGAACGTCGTTTAGCTTATGAAAGGGAGAAAATTAGAGCCGAAGTGAGAGCCGAACTGAAAGCTGAATATGAAGGAATCATTAATGATCTAACTGCTCAAGTCAAGGAATTAACCAGACAGTTAGAAGAAATACGGTTACAAATTAAGTCGTAATCGAAAATTGACATATATATAAGGTAGAAAGAACAAAATGGTCACACTTTTACCCAATCCCCTGCGCGTAGGCTTACAACAAGAGAAGATGCCAGAAGCACAAATTCTGGTAATCTTCGGTGCATCTGGGGATTTGACTCAACGCAAATTGATTCCGGCAATTTATTATTTAAGACGAGAGCGACGACTACCGCCAGAAACAACGATCGTAGGTGTAGCGCGTCGAGATTGGAGTCATGATTATTTCCGCGAACAAATGCGGAAAGGGTTAGAAGAATTTTCCGAAGGCGTGGGTAGCGAGGAACTTTGGGAAGAATTTGCTCAAGGTTTGTTCTACTGTTCCGGTGATATTGACAACCCAGAAAGCTATGAAAAACTGAAAGAATTTTTAGTGGAGTTAGATAGCAAAAGGGGTACGAGAGGAAATCGGGTATTTTACCTGTCAGTTGCGCCCAAATTGTATGGGGAAGCAATTAAACAGTTGGGAAATGCGGGAATGACTGCTGATGCCACAAAAACCCGCGTAGTGATTGAAAAACCTTTTGGTCGAGACTTAGGAACTGCGAGGGCGCTGAACCGAGTTGTAACTCAATATTGCAAAGAACAACAAGTTTATCGCATTGACCACTATTTAGGGAAAGAAACAGTTCAGAACTTGTTGGTATTTCGGTTTGCCAATGCGATTTTTGAACCTTTGTGGAATCGCCAATTTGTGGATCACGTTGAAATTACGGTAGCCGAAACCGTAGGGGTGGAAGACCGTGCAGGTTATTATGAAACCTCTGGCGCATTGCGGGATATGGTGCAGAACCATTTAATGCAAGTATTTTGCCTGACTGCAATGGAACCGCCTAACTCTTTGGAGTCTGATGCTGTGCGGACAGAAAAGGTAAAAGTTTTGCAAGCTACCCGCTTGGCAAATGTACATGATTTAACTCAATCAGCAGTTCGGGCGCAATATTCAGCTGGTTGGATGAAAGGGGAAAAAGTGCCGGGATATCGTGATGAACCTGGAGTTAATGCTAATTCCACTACGCCAACTTATGTGGCGATGAAATTGATGATTGATAATTGGCGTTGGCAAGGTGTACCTTTCTATTTGCGAACTGGGAAACGGATGCCGAAAAAAGTATCAGAAATAGCGATTCATTTTCGGGAAGTGCCTTATTTATTATTTCAGTCGGCAGCCCAACAAGCCAGTGCAAATGTGTTAATTATGCGAATTCAACCAAACGAAGGAATTGCTTTGCGGTTTGAAGTGAAAATGCCTGGTTTAGAAGTGCGAACTCGGACTGTAGAAATGGATTTTGGTTATGGTACAGCGTTTGGTAAAACTAGTGGCGACGCTTACGATCGCTTATTGTTAGACTGCATGATGGGCGACCAAACTTTGTTTACTCGCGCTGATGAAGTAGAAGAAGCGTGGCGAGTAGTTACACCAGCACTTACAGCATGGGAAACTCCTACTGATCCTGCCTTAATTCCGCAATATGAAGCCGGAACTTGGGAACCAGCAGAAGCAGAATTGCTGATTAACCGTGATGGTAAACGTTGGCGAAGACCCTAATTTAAGAAGGCAGAAGGCAGAAAGCAGAAGGAAATTTAACTTTTTTCAAGTTCATAGTGATTTTTGCTACTCTGCCCTAATTTATTATTGGTCATTTGTGATTAATCAATAAAAGCAATTGACCAATTATCAACTACCAATTACCAACTACCTGATCAACTATGACATCTGCACCATTAGTTTCGTTACAAGCACCAAAAGATGTATCTGTCGCGGATATTGAAACCGAACTGAGTCAAATTTGGCAAAGTTATGGTGGTGGCGAAGGTTCTTTTGCAGCTGCAACTAGGGCTGCAACTTTTAGTTTAGTAATTTATGAACCGGAAGAAACTCAACAACTTTTAGCGGTTTTAGGCTATTATATGGGGCCGATTGATGGTATTGAAGGGCCTCGGACTCAAGCAGCTTTAGAAGTTGCCCAAAAAGCTTTAGGATTGGAAGTAACCGGAAAATCTAACCCAGAAATTTTGGCGAAATTGAAAGAGGAAATTGCCAAAAAAGGTGATGGGTTAATAGCTGATGGTAATGGGGCAAAAACTACACAATATGCGTTAGATACTTCCGGTGCAGGTTTTGCTGATGCGATCGCTGCTTCTAATCCTTGTCGGATCATTGCTATTTGTCCAACTGTGGGCGAAGATGAAGGCGTAAACGCGCAAGTTTCGGCTTATTGTCCGGTACAAAAACGTACTAGTTCGACTTTAATTTGCTGTGAATATATTACTCTTAGAGGGACACAAACGGCTTTAGATCGGATTGGTGGGATGATTCCCGAATTGGCGATCGCAGATTTGCCAAAATTCGCTTGGTGGAAAGCAACACCCGATCCCAACCACGATTTATTTAAGCGAATTGCTGAGTCTAGCGATTGCATTATTCTCGATTCTTCTCACTTCAATGCTACTGAAGAAGATTTGCTAATTGTGCAAGATTTAATTGAGTCAGGATTGAATATTGCTGACTTGAATTGGCGGCGTTTGTTTCCTTGGCAAGAATTAAGCGCCGAAGCATTTGATCCTCCAGAACGTCGTCCTTATGTCAAGGAAATTGATCTGGTAACAATTGATTATGAAAAAGGCAATCCTGCACAAGCTTTAATGTTTTTAGGTTGGTTTGCGAGTCGGTTACAATGGCATCCAGTTGCTTACGAAAATGTCGGCGGCGAATATGACATTACCAAGATTAAATTTGTCGGTGCAGATCAACGCCAAATCGAAGTAGAATTAGCCGCAATTCCGATCGCCGCAGGACAAATACCAGGTGATTTAATTGGGTTACGTTTAATGTCAACTAATCGCCAAGCTGACTGCTGCACAATTTTATGTTCGCAAATTGCAGGTTGTATGCGAATGGAATCAGGCGGTGGGGCACAAACTTGTCGGATTGAACAAGTAACACCTCTGTTCGATCAACAAGCAGAAAACTTGTTGAGTCAGCAGTTACAACGCTGGAGTCGTGATGTGTTATACGAGGAAAGTATGGCAGTTGCGGCGCAAATTCTCAAGTTAGTCAATCGGTAAGATCAATTTTAGATTTTAGGTTTTCGATTAAGGATAAAATCGAAAATCTGAAATCTAAAATCTAAAATCCCTATGAGTTTAATTATTGCCGGAGAACGCAGCGGGGTAGGTAAAACAACTGTAACACTTGCCCTCCTTGCTACTTTAAAACATCGCCGTTTAGGAGTACAATCTTTTAAGGTTGGGCCAGATTATATTGACCCAATGTTTCATCATTATGTTACGGGAAAACCCTGTCGAAATTTAGATCCGGTACTGACTTCCGAAAGTTACGTAAAGCAATGTTTTTCTCGTCATATTCAAGGGGTTGAATTTGCTTTAGTGGAAGGGGTGATGGGGTTATTTGATGGGGTGAAGGGGACTGGGGAAGA
>JBAVZX010000037.1:0-3014 GCA_049589015.1 Phormidium sp.
GTTATCGACGGACAACAACGCCTAACAACGCTTACAATTCTCTTGTGTGCATTACGAAGTTATGTAACTAAAATCGATTCTACAATGGCACAGGAGTTGTACGAATGTTATTTAATTAATAAATTTAGAAGAGATGATGATTTTTATAAGGTGTTACCTACCCAGGATGATCGAGAAGCTTACCAAAAAATTGTCCAATTAGATAGAAATTCTTTTAAAAAAGAAGGCAAAATTTATGATGCTTATAAATTTTTTGAAGCTAAACTTAAAAAACCTTTTGGAGATGAGGATGACACATTAGACTATACAAAATTTAAGGATATTATACTGAAACGACTAATATTGGTAAGTATCACATCTGATGATAAAGATAACCCATATCTAATTTTTGAAAGTTTAAACTACAAAGGGGAAGATTTAAGCCAAGCTGACTTAGTACGTAACTATATTTTTATGCAATTGCCTCCCGCTCAACGAGAAGATGTATACACCGATGTATGGTTGCCTCTCCAAAAAGAGTTTAAGGAAAACATGGGTGAAAAGGAATACGCGGAAGAACTTACAAGTGCCTTTTGGTTTTATCTACGTAAAGATGGGGAAGCAGTTAATCAGAAGGAGGTATATAAGGCCATAAAAGAACGTTTTGAAAAAGCCGCGCAAAAATCTCAAAAAGGTGTAGAGAACGAGCTAAAAGAGCTAGTAAAGTTTGCTAGATACTATCAGTATCTCAATTTTTACGAAAAAGAGCCAGAAACAAGACTAAGCCGTTGGTTTGAAAGATTAAGCCGCTTGGATTTTAAAACTTGCCATATTTTCCTACTAAATGTTTATCATAAATATAAAGAAGGAAACCTATCAATCGATCAATTTGAGCAGATTTTACTTTGTCTAGTATCTTATTTTGTACGCCGTTGGTTTGCAGGAGTGTCTACAAGATCGTTGGGTAATGTTTTTAACAATTTATCGCAACAAGTTAAAGAAAAGAATGCTGATGATTGGGTTGATGGTTTGCGCCAAGTTTTAATAGGTTTTGATAGTAAGAGCAATCAAGTTTGGCCTGATGATGATACGTTTCGCAAGGGAATTATTACTGAAAGTGTGTATAGTAATAGTTCCATTGATCGGATAAAACTTGTACTAGAGTGCATGGAGGAGCATCTCTGCAAGCAGAGCAAGGAAGTACTAGCTATGGTTGATACTAGAAATAAAATTATTACTATCGAACACATTATGCCACAGAAGTTAGACAAAACCAAACAATGGCACTTGATGCTAGGAGTAAATGCTAATAGTGTACATAAACAATGGTGCCACACTTTGGGTAATCTTACCCTTACTGCCTATAACCCAGAGCTATCTAACAAACCCTTTGCTGATAAACTAAGCATTTTTGAGCAAACAAATTTGAAAATAAACAAATATTTTGGAGACAAACAAATAACTGTTTGGAATGAAGATGCTATTAAATCTCGTGCTGAGTATTTAGCTGATATAGCAATAAAAGTTTGGCCTAGATAAAAGAAAGGATTTATGCAGAGATTATTTGCGATCGCACTTTCACGCCACCAAAGTTATCCTAGATTCAGGTATGAGACAGGGAAAAAGCAATGACTGTACATGATGAAACCATAGCCAAAATTCGCCAATTACCAGAATTTCTAGTACAGGAAGTGAATGATTTTGTAGAGTTCCTACTAATGAAACGCAATCGGGAATTGGCAGAAATTGCCGAATCAGATTTTGGTGATTATTTGACCAATTTAGAAGATTATGAAGAACGTTTGGCGCGGGGAGAAATTCAGTGGTGACAGTGATGCGGGGAGATGTGGTTTTATGCGATCTTAATCCGGTTATCGGTACAGAACAAGCTGGAATTAGACCCGTAGTGATTGTCCAAATCGATCGCGCATACTAAAATTGGGATACCAGCAAATGTTGGAGTAGCTGTATGTCGCTGCAAGAACTGAAAGAGGAAATTGGTAAGTTATCTGTAAGCGATCGTCTCGCACTTGTGAGCACCATTATTCAATCTCTGCAAAATATAACAGAGGTTGAAGATTGGCAATATCTAGTGGCGCGATCGCACCCCTGGCGACGACAACTTTATATTAAAGGACAAAAACTTCTGGCTTCGACAGTTTGGCAAGATATGATAGCAAATGAGATGTCCCCAGAACAAGCAGCAGAAAATTGGGACTTACCTCTATCTGCAATTTACGAAGTTATTCGTTACTGTGAAAATCATCGGGAACTACTGAAGATGGAAGCGGAAGAAGAACGCTACCGTTTGGAACAAAAAGGATTTTCAATTGAGTCTAAAATTACTTCTTGATGAAGATTCACAAGCCAAATATTTAGTCAATCTCCTGGGTGTAGCAGGACATGATGTAGTTACCATTAATGATGTTGCTTTAATGGGTCGATCGGACTCGTTTGTACTCGAATATGCCAGACAACAAGGACGGGTACTTTTAACTCGTAATTGCGATGACTTTGAGGAAATTCACCAGATTAACCCAGCGCATCCAGGTATTTTAGCTGTTTATCAGAATCCCGATTCAACCAAGAACATGAGCTATCAAGCTATTGTCAAAGCAATTGCCAATCTTGAAAATGCAAACTATGCTCTGGAAAATCAGTTTGTTATCCTCAACCAATGGAATTATTGATATATCGCGCTAAATTAATAACATAACTATCAAACCCAAAACTCTAATGAAAGCTGAAGATTACCCATTTGTTAAAGAATTGATCGTTGACACTGAAGGTACAATCCAAAAAGTTGTGATCGATTTTAGTGATTATCAGCATCTTCTAGAAGCGATCGAAGATGAAGGATTGATCCGCGCCATGAATGAAGTAAAAGGCGAAAGTCCGCTTAGTTTAGATGAAGCATTTTTATCGTTATTTTTCTAAAGTGCGATCGCTATTCTAAACTGGAAATATATCCCATACTTCAGGTTATCCATGATGAAGTCTCTGCAAAATTACACTATTGTTATTCGTCCCGATGA
>JBAVZX010000038.1:0-4069 GCA_049589015.1 Phormidium sp.
ATCCAGGTGTGAATATGGGAATTCACCTACCTATTCCCATATTACTCCCCTTTTTCGGTTTGTAAAGTTAAGTAATTTAACGGACTTTCCTTAACTTCGGTATTGTGAATGGCTGAAGTATAGGGAACGAATGGCAAAGTGGTTACGATTTAATGGGTGCGATCGCCTATCAAGCCCACACTTCCGTTATTCTGTTTTAGCCGACTCATACTGGATCGATTGATTCATCTGGGTTGATTTTTGTAGGCGATCGCATTTCTACCGTAGTTAAAAAACTTTTTTCGATTTTAAGTTCGTTCTTAAATTCCTAAACTTCGGTTGGTAGCCAATATTTATAACATCGCCCCATACAATGGCGGTTTCTATGCCTGGGTAGAAATTTCTTGGAATAGTCCATTAAATGTTCGGATTGACGCATTGGTTGACCCATAATTTGATGGATTTTCATGGATAATATGTTCCCTATTTTAGTCAAGGATAGGGAGCGATAGGCGAAAATGAAAAGAGCGATCGCGGTATGGAAAAAAATCAGCGATCGCTATGTCTTTGGTGACAACTATATATTGACTTTTTTTCAGAGGTAGTTTGTCTGTATCGCTAACTCTTAAGAATATCGAATTTAAGGTTAATTTGCCGAACTTAAAAGAAGTTTTATATTGTTCCTTAAGTCCCTCAACTTCGGTTGAAATTCATAGTTATAAGCCTCAAATTAATATACAGAGAACTAGGGCGTTATAGAAACTTTCTAATGTTTCGCCCTGAAAAAACGAGGAAATGAATTATGTTACGAATTAGTGCCGATGTTTTCTCCGGTAGACCTAATCCAGAGTGGATTATTACCGATGAACAAGAAGCTCGGACGACGCTCAAAGAAATTGCAAATAATCGGAGTGTCGTCGCTCAGTCTGCGCCCGGAAATGCTGGATTAGGATTCCGTGGTCTTATAGTTGAGCCGTTATCAGACGAACTGGCGAAAGACTACGATCTTCCAGCAAGTCTATATTTGGCGACTGGTTCTGGTATAGCTGGCACCAAAGCCAGTGAGATTGCTCAACGGTTAATTAGCTCGATAAGTAGTGCAGAAATCTCTCCCGAAGCTGCTTCTATCGATGAAGGAGGATTACCTTTGGGTGAAATGTTACAAAGTTTTCTTCAGCAGAAACTAGAAACTACAAATCGAGTATCTGTTCCCGACGTTGAAGGACTGCCTCAGATGATAACGATGGAGACAGCCGCTGAAATGGCAGCTGCTTGTACTTACGATACATCACCTTACAATCCTGGTTTCTGGAACAACAACCCTACTATTCTGCGTAATAACAATTGTTACAACTACGCAAGCAACAAACGGACGGATACCTTTGCCCAACCTGGACGAGGTTGTGGCCAAATGTACACTGCCATTAACTGTGCAGAAGTGACTCGTGCAGCCCTATGCGACGGATTACATCGCCGCTATGATTGCTTTCCAGCTTCGGAGGCACCCCGCTATCTAGTGGCATTGGTCATCGCTCCTGGTCCTGGCTTTAATGATTTCCACTGGTATCGTCTGATGCGGGAAGGTTATTGGGCACACAAACCGGGTGGCACCCCTGTTCGCAATGTTGATAACAGTGGCAAAGTCATTTACAACCCACAAACCTGCGATCGCGATGGCTACACCATCTTCTGTGGTTACTTCTACACTTGTCGGAGTCAAAAGATTAAATAGATGGAAGCTCTATACCGCAAAGCATTGCCTTCGGCTATACATGACTTTATCGCCTTCAAAATAAGCAGGAAAAATCAACCATGCAATGGACTTGTGCGTTCGCCGGATCTCCGAAGCGGTTAATTAATGTAGGCTTATCCGTGGTTTTGGTAGCCTTGCTTGGATGTACTGCCCTAGAAGGAGACAGAAAAATGCAAATCGAAGTGGATGTATTTAGCGGTAGACCAAATCCCCATTGGCAATTAACAGAGCAAGAATCTAATGAGTTTGTACAACGATTTCAATCATTACCTCCATCATCAGGAGAAGGGACTCTCAAAGAAGGATTAGGATATCGTGGTCTGATTGTCAGCGTTCCAGGAAAAGAGATTGAGGGCTTTCAGGAGATTGTTATTTCTAATGGACTAGTCGTAGCTAGACGGGACAACCAACCCCAAAAATTTGTTGACAAAAATCGTGGTCTGGAGAAATGGTTGTTTCAAACGGGTAAAGGACGGCTAGATAATCAACTTTACCGTCAGATTAGCGGCTCAATTGAGTAAAGTTCAAAATCTTTTGTTCAATTTTTTACCAAAATTAACTAACAGAGGTTTACCATGACTACAGAAATCAAAACGAAACAAAGAATTTTAAATTGCATTCCATCCCGCGATATTGAACAAGATTGGGGAGTTGAAACCGCCATTGAAGCAGGAGCATGGAGTGTACCAGAGAGTATCCCAGTCTCGGTAGATCTAAGAGATCCTAACTGGTGGTTAATTGGAGATCAGAAAGATCATGGTGCCTGTGTTGGTTTTGCTACGGCTGATATTCTTTGGTGGCATTTGGTTAAGAAGGGAGTATTCCCCAAGGATAAGAATAAATGGTTATCCAGAAGATTCGTCTGGATGGCTGCCAAGGAAATGGATGAGTTCACTGATTATCCCACGACATTTTTGGAACAACCTGGGACTAGCCTGAAGGCTGCCCTTGATATTATCCGTAGATATGGTTGTGTTGCCGAAACTGAATTGTCGTTCGATCCAGAGAAGTTGAGCCACAAGTCCCAAAATTCTTTGTACGCCTTGGCATCTCTATTCAAAATCACGAGTTACTTTACCCTACGTAGACCTTCAGATAGTTGGCAGACAGTAGCACAAGGTTGGAAAAACTGGCTGGCAACCCAAGGCCCAATTCTAACTAGACTGGGAGTAGATGCGACTTGGGATCAAGCAACTAGCACACAAGGCAAGCTTGATGTTTATAAACCAGAAACCGTCCGAGGCGGACACGCGGTTTCTATTGTGGGGTACACTGCCGACAGATTTATTATCCGAAATAGTTGGAGTACCTCTTGGGGAGACAAAGGCTTTGCTTATGCCTCTCATGCTTACGCACAGGCGGCTTTTACCGAAGCCTATGGTATTTCGGTTTAGGAAGTTAGCTTGATGTTCTTTCTTTGGCAATAGTCTGATTTGTCCAAGATGCTACTTAGTCTCACCCCCTAATTACTTTTCCCAAACTGGGAAGACTGATGGGGGTGAGGGCTAATCCAACTTAGATTGAGAACAACAGTACAGTTAAGATGAGCCTCTCTATTTTGATTCCTATTATTCTGGCTATGGTTTTAGAGTTTCATCTAGGGGTGACAAGTTATCTCAACACACCCAAAGTAGCCTTGATGGTCGATCATGTGAAGCGTATCGAGAGGAAAACAGTGTCACAGCTGACAATTACCCAAACAGATCGAGATAAAACATTTACAGTTCATCGTGGCGATGTGATTGTAATCACCCTAGCAGAAAATTCGAGCACAGGATACAGTTGGGCGATCGACAAAATCGATTCCAATATCATTGAACTTCAGAGTTCAGAATTTTCTCTTCCCCAAAATGCAGGCGTAGGTGGAGGAGGAGAACGAATATTAACCTTCAGGGCTAAAGCTATAGGTTTAACCAGATTACAACTCAAGGAATGGCGACCTTGGGAGGGAGAGCGATCGATTGTCCAGCAATTTAATCTGACACTTCAAGTCAAGGAATAGGGCGATGGCTAATCGGTCGAGCATCCTGAATCCGTCTTGATTTAATCTCGCATTTCTTCCCTTTACCAAAAAAATGGGTGCAAGCCCCGTCCCTTTAGGGCGGCTTTTTAGGCAGCTTCTTGATGTAGTCGCTCTCAGCATTAATTAAAGCAACTATTGTTGAATCTATTGTATTAAGTATCCCAGAATACTGACGGTAGCAATAGTAATGCAGTAATAAAAAATGATTCTGTCAAAGCTATACTGTTGGCGGTCATAGAGCAAGCTTTTTTTAAACCCAGTAGGGGCGAAGCATTCCGGTAATAATTTATTGGTTATTACCAAATATATGTACC
>JBAVZX010000039.1:0-6350 GCA_049589015.1 Phormidium sp.
GGAAGGTAAAGCTTTTGAATTTATTCTGAGAGAAATACTCGGCTCAATCACCAAAAAATTAGGTGAATTAATGAATGCCGAATGCACAAGAATTTTTTTTATTGATGAAGAGAATCAAGAACTTTGGTCAATTACTGCTACAGATAGGTATGGTTTGCAATCAGAATTAGAAATTAATGTTAATCAACAGACTAAAAGTATAGTTAGTAACTTTAAAAAACTTATTAATCGGCCATTTAAATTTGGTGATGAAAATGTTAATCTCTTCACCGATGTATCCAAAGAAAAAAGTTTCTATCCTATATACAATAGGTTAGTTTTACCTCTGTTCAATGAACAGAAAGATGTAGTTACAGTTGTCCAATTAATTAATAAACTTAAACCACATAATAATCCCCGTGCCTCATTATCAGAAAGAATCGACCAGCAAGGTTTTACAGAAGTAGATGAAAAACAATTTGCTGAATATGCACCAAAAATTCGCCAAATTCTCCAAAAGTGTCAATTATTTTATAAACAAACTCAAAAACTTCAAGCATTCAAAGCCTTAACAGAAGCTACAGTATCTCTTTCGCAAACTAGTTTAGACTCAGAAGCTACCTTAACTAGAGTCATGGAAGAGGCAAAAAAATTGATGAATGCCGATCGCAGTACCCTCTGGCTTTTAGATCAAGAAAAAAATCAACTTTGGACTAAAATTCCCTTTGAAAATGGCGAAATCAAAGAATTTATATTGCAGCTTGGACAAGGTTTTGCGGGTAAAGTTGCTCAAACAGCTGCACCTTTAAATATCCCTTTTGATCTTTATGAACACCCTGATTGTGCAACCGCAAAAAACACCGATCAAAAAACTGGATATCGGACTTGTAGTTTACTATGTATGCCAGTTTTTAGCCCAGATGGGGAATTACTTGGTGTCACTCAATTAGTTAACAAAAAAAGACTCGGTGAATTTCCTAAATATAACCCAAATGATTGGCCAAAAGCACCAGAATGTTTTCAAGCTAGCTTCGATTCTCAAGATCAAAAATCGATGAAAACATTTAACGAACAAGCTGGTGTAGCACTGCATAATGCGAATAAATTTGAGGCGTTAAAACAAGAGTTAAAAAATCAGCCAAATAATGTTGTGACACAAGCTTTAGCTGTACTCACTAGCGTTATGGATATTCAAGGTTGTGATGAAATTATTGATTCAATTTTACGCCGAATTACCTTAAAAATGGGTCAATCTTTAAATGCCGATCGCACTAGTATCTTTTTATTAGATGAAGAAAAGAATGAATTTTGGTCAATTGTTGCTGAATCAGATATTGATGATTTTCTCGAAATTCGCATTCCCACTAATAAAGGTATTATCGGTGAAGTAGCAGCCCATAAAAAAGTTATTAATATTCCCTTTGATTTTTATGACGATTCTCGCTCAATCACAGCCAAAGAGCAAGACAAAAAGAATAACTATCGTACTTATACAATGTTAACTTCGCCTCTCTTAAATGAGCAGGGCAATTTAGTAGCCGTTGTACAATTACTCAACAAATTAAAACCGGGAGTTTCTAAAAATAAACCTTTAGCAGAAAAGATCGATCGACAAGGTTTTACTACTGTTGATGAACAACGTCTGCTCAAGGATGCTCAAGAAATTAAAATAGTTTTAGAAAGCTTCCGTTCCTATCATAAAACAGCGCGTGGACAAAGAGTAGCCGCGGCTTTAATTGCTGCCACACGCACTGTCAGTAACGGTAGCATGGAAATTAAAGAAATTCTGCAAAGGGTAATGGAAGAAGCGAAAAAACTGACCCATGCCGATCGCAGTACCCTCTGGTTATTAGATAATGATGAAAGAGAATTATGGACAGAAATTCTCTTTGATGATGGTTCCTTTAAAGAAATCAAAATTAAAGTAGGTCAAGGTTATGCAGGCAAAGTTGCCAAAACCAAAAAGCTATTAAATATACCCTTTGACTTGTACAACCACCCAGACTCAGAAACAGCCCAAAAAACGGATAAACAAACAGGTTATCGCACTTGCAGTTTGCTATGTATGCCAGTATTTAATCCTGATGGTGATTTGATTGCTGTCACCCAATTAATTAACAAAAGAAAACCTGGAGATTTTTCGGGATTTTCACTAGTTCATGATTTGGAAATACCAAATCAATTCCAAACTAGTTTTGATGAAAGTGATGAAAAATATATGCAAATTTTTAATAATCAAGTCGGAGTAACCCTGCAAAATTCTAAACTTTTGGAAAAATTGAAAGGTTACTTAGGACAAAATCATGGGTAAACTTTATTGCTGAAAAGTGGGCAGGCAAGATGCCTGCCCGATTTTTAGTTTATTGATTTGCAGCTACTTAATTGAAATGCGTGAGATCTTACTGCGGTATTCGACTCATGATTCTTTTTTGACGTTCAGCAGCTTTATCATCATTTTCTGGCTCAGAATGAAGGGGAACTGCGGCAATAATATCAGAGAAATGATTAATATCTTGCTCAATTCCTGCTACATTAGACTCAGCATAATCAGGATTTGCCGGATCGGAACCAACGTTAGAGTCAAGAAAATCAGAATCCTCAAAATTTTCGGTTGGTTTATTTGAATTTAAGATCATTCTCTTGCCTCCGTTTGAATGCACAAATTACTATCAATACTGCTGAGTTAAAGCAGTATAATTTTGCGAAAAATACAGTATTGTAAAGCTACACAACAGGAAAACCATTACTCAGGTGTTACTCTTATAACCTAACTTGATTATATAACTATCTTTGGGGATCTTCTCTGACTTAGCGATCGCAAAATTTGAGAAAATAATTAAATTAATAAAAATAAGTCTAGCAGCATCCCATGACCGCTAGACTCAAGGAATATTTTATTTAACAAGGGCTACTATTTTAATTTCTGCTTAATAAAAGCCATAATTTGAGCCTGTTGTTTCTTCAAAGCTTCTACTTCAGCGTGCAACTTAGCAATTTGCTGTTTCAAAGCTTGAATTTCTCCACCATCGGGGACTTGTGGTTTTTTCTCTTGGGTTGGTTGCCCTACGGGATCTCTTGGCTTCTTCGACTTTTCCAATGCACTTTTTAAAGCCGCCATTAGTTGCTTTTGATCGAAGGGCTTAACAAGAAACTCGATATATTTGAAAGAATCATCGGGAATTTTTGATGTTACTTCTTCCTTCCGCCCTGACATTACTACTAAGGGAATCTTCCGAAGTTCTGGTTGTTTGTCCAACTCTTGATAAACATCCCAACCACTCATTTTGGGCAAGATGAAATCTAACATAATCCAATTCGGGCGTTCCTTCTTGGCAAGATTGAGTCCTTCTACACCATCTTTGGCTTCTACAATCTCAAACTTACCCGCAGGTAACATATCTCTTACCGTTTTACGGATCACTCCGCTGTCATCAATAACTAAGATTTTGTTTGGCACGACCAATTCCTCTAATAGGGACTATATTACGTTTGACTGAAGTTTCCTCTTAATCATAATGCCAGTTTACCTAAAGCTCTACAATGTGTATCATGCTATTTCTTAAGGGTTCTGTTAACCTCTATTAACGTATAATTATTTTACTATCATGTCTTCTGAAGCTAACCCAACAGTTCTATCTGGTTTTGTTAACTCTCAAATGCGATCGGAAATTGCCGCAATGCCTCCTTGGTTACGAAAACAAGGCATCGGCAAAGCTAGTGAAATTTCCACAGTACAACGAATCATTAAACAAAGACAGATTCATACTATTTGCGAAGAAGGGCGTTGTCCGAATCGTGGCGAGTGCTACTCGCAAAAAACCGCAACTTTTCTCTTGATGGGGCCAACTTGCACCAGGGCTTGCGCCTTTTGTCAAGTGGATAAAGGACACGCACCCATGCCTCTTGACCCCCAGGAACCGCAAAAGGTTGCCGAATCAGTGCAATTGTTGGGGTTGCGTTATGTGGTGCTGACTTCAGTTGCGAGAGATGATTTGCCCGATGGGGGTGCAGGTTGGTTTGTGGCGACAATGGAGGCAATTCGCCAACTCAATCCAGCCACCCAAATTGAAGTATTAACCCCAGATTTTTGGGGAGGTCAAGGCGACTCAGAAATCACGCCCGAAGAAAAGCAACATCAACGCATTGCCACTGTAGTTAAGGCAAAACCTGCTTGTTACAACCACAATATTGAGACAGTGCGACGGTTGCAAAACCCAGTGCGTCGGGGGGCAAAATACGATCGCAGTCTCCAAGTTCTCAGAATAGTCAAAAATCTTGACCCAAATATCCCCACAAAATCAGGTTTGATGTTGGGACATGGGGAAAGCGAAACCGAAATTATGGAAGCAATGACAGATTTAAGGGCAGCGGGTTGCGATCGGATCACCCTTGGTCAATATCTCCGCCCCTCCTTAGAACATCTGCCAGTGCAGAAATACTGGACTCCCGAAGAATTCGATCGACTAGGTGCGATCGCCCAAGAACTCGGCTTTTCCCACGTCCGTTCCGGCCCCTTAGTGCGGAGTTCCTACCACGCTGGAGAGTAGGGAGAGAGCCTCCATTCTTCGTTTCTTCGTGACCAGGTTCAACCTGGTCACGAGGATCTGGGAGGTTCCACCTCCAGCAGTGCAAGATCTCAGTTTACCCTCCGCCCCAGCAGCCCCCTGCCCCCTGTTCCTTTTCTTGCATTTGTTAAGAGACTAAAAGATTTTTATCGGTTTGTACCAAAGGGTAAGGTTCTTTGGTATTCCTTTATAAAAGTCTCATCTTTAGGAGCTAAACCTTATGGCTACCCCAGCTACCAAACCAAGTGGTGCTACTGTACCCAAAACTGGCAAACCGCCTTACCCATTTCGTACAGGTTGGGCGCTGTTTCTGTTAGCAGTCAACTTTTTAGTGGCTGCTTATTATTTCCATATCATTGAGTAGTTTCGCTTTTTTTAACCCATAAAGTCGAACGTCGATGCTGCTCAAAGCGTACCTTTAAATAAGCCTTGGGGACGAATGAGCAGCACGATGATCATCATTAAGAGTGCCACGCCTAATTTGTACTCGCTACCCAAGAAGGGAACGCTGAGTTCTTGGACTAAACCGATAATTAGAGCACCTGCGATCGCGCCGTAAGGATTGCCAATCCCACCCAAAATTACCGAAGCAAACATCGGCAAAATCAAAAACCAGCCCATATTCGGACGCACCGCCGTAATTAAACCATACATTCCCCCGCCCAAAGCCGTTAAACTCCCAGCAATTACCCAAGTCCAAATTACGACTCGTTCTACATTAATTCCTGTCACACGGGCTAAGTCCACATTATCGGCAACTGCCCGCATTGCTTTGCCAATTTTGGTATTTTGCAACAGCAAATGTAATGCCACAATTGCTAAGATTGCCATAATTACCACCAAGATTCGATAGAAAGCAATTCTGATGCCCAAAAGTTCAATTGCTGAAACTACAGGCAAATCATAAGATTGGTTGCCACCGCCCCAAATAAAAATGATGCCGTTGCGAATAAATAAAGCCAATCCGATCGAGATGATAATTAGGGTAGTGGAAGTGGCGCGGCGATCGCGCATTGGCGACCAAATTACTTTTTCTGACAATAACATTGCCCCCACTGTACCCACCGCCCCTAACATCATCGACAGCCAAATATTTATCCCAGCAGCAGTATTAGCTAACCAAGTAAAATAAGCTCCCAGCGTCATAAAGTCGCCATGAGCAAAATTGGAAAGCCGCAAAATTCCGTAAGTTAACGTTAATCCAACTGCTGCTAAAGCAATAACGCTACCTACAGCAATTCCATTAACAAATAATTGTGCAGTTTGTTGCAGATCCATAATTTAAACTGAAATACCCTAACAAAATTTCGGGAGTGTTTACTTATCATGCCTGAAATTGGCTATTACTTTCGCTTCATCATTGTAATGTACTACAATTTTCACTGAAATAGATATTGCTACACTATGTCATCCACTAATCAACAACCAGATAGATACATTTCCTTTGAGGGGATTGATTGTTATCAGAATGCCTATAATGTGTTGGAGCGCGTTTTGCATCTTGTGCAAGACTCCAATAAGTCAAATAAGTTCTGGAAAATGTTCGTCAAGAAAATCCCCGAAGCTTATTACAATAAAACTCACAGCGAAGAATTAATTTATCTGGTTTGCTCTCATATTTATTACATTGAAGAACTGTTTGAAACTTCTCATGACACCGTAGGTTTAGAACTGCTAACAAAAGCAGAATTTGAGTGTTGTTGAGAAAGGCTACAGGTAAATATAGTATTTCCCACATCATGAGGCAGGAAAATCTAAAAAAAAAGTTAATTTATGCTTTTTTTTCTTGACTCTCCGCCTAAGAGG
>JBAVZX010000040.1:0-10013 GCA_049589015.1 Phormidium sp.
GTTTACAGATGCTCGTAACCTGTTTTAGAGATTATTAAGCAACAGCAACTGTTGCGCGAGCAAAAGGAACGATGTTATTTTTCGCCTTTACTTTTTTTTGAGCCCGGTATTTGCGAGAGAAGACTCACTCTCGACCTGTATCACGAGACAATGTTCGCCGACCTGTCGAAACCATTACAGCCCCATGTCTGACACTTTTTATTATAGTGGTTTTCTCAGTGTTGTGTGTAAAAAATCTATAAAGATTTTCCGCTGATCTAGTAAAGTTAGGTAGCGCCTTTGATCATCTGGGTATTAACCGAATGTTGTTTTTGGGCGATCGCATCTTCCCCGTATTAATACCTAGAAACAAATATCTTTAGCGCCTTTGCCGGGAAATCATTTTTTCCAACTCAGCCTGAGTTTGATGTAAAAGTTGTTCTCGGCTGTCTGCGGCTTGAGTTAGAGTTGGGACTAAGTTACGTGCTTGTAAAGCCATGTGAAGCTGGAGATGAGCTACGTACTCGCTAAAATCTTCACGAACTGAATTGTGGTGGGATTGAAGTGATTGCAAGTTCAAAGTGTTCTCCATCTTTAATCTCAGCTATCTAGGTGTTGTTTGTCAACTTGAACGAAGGTATCACGACAGTTTTGCGATCGGTAACTTCCGTAATGAACTTTAACGTTTCTCTCGCTTAATTGTTGAGAAGCATAAAATTTGCCTTTTGGTTGTTTAAATTTCTTTGCATTTCTACGGATGAGATTTATGAAACTTCGCTGGGAATTTGGTTCACTTTCTCAAGAAGAGGATGCTAAACAACTAGCAGCTATTCTTGGTCAATGCTTTGCTTTTACAGATACCCAGAGATACTTCCAACGCTTGGGTTTAGAGAACTTCCGGGTAGTCAGGCAAGGGGGAAGAATAGTTGGTGGTTTGGGTATATACCAGATGGGACAATGGTTTGGGGGAAAAAGTGTACCGATGGCGGGACTAGCAGCGGTGGGAGTACCGCCAGAACAGCGGGGAACGGGGGTAGCTTTTGAGTTGCTATCCCAGACGCTTCAGGAACTCTACGAAAGGGAAGTACCCATTTCAGCACTTTATCCGGCGACGCAAAGACTTTATCGCAAGGTGGGTTATGAACAGGGGGGAAGTTTTTGTCGGCTGGAGATTCCGACTAATAGTATAGGGTTAAGCGATCGCACTCTCCCCATCCAACCAGTAACTTCGATTAATTCCGCCATTTTTTCTGACATTTATTGTCAATCAGCTATTAAAATAAATGGCAATCTCGATCGGAACCAAGCAATTTGGTCAGGAATTATCCAGCCGCGAGAACAGGAAGTAATTTATGCTTACTTGGTCGGTCCCCAAAGCCAACCAGAAGGCTATATTATTTTCTTTCAAAATGCCAAAGAATCCCAATTAGTAATTTTAGATTGGGTAGCTTTGACAACCGCAGCGGCGAAACGGTTGTGGACATTTGTCGCCGATCATCGTTCTCAAATTGAAACAGCTACCTGGCACAGTTCAGTTGTTGACCCACTACTATTATTTTTACCAGAACAAACAGCCAAGGTAAAAAATTCAAGTATCTGGATGCTGCGGATAGTTAATGTGGCGAAAGCACTTTCAGGACGTGGTTATCCAGCAGGGGTAGAAGCTGAGTTACACTTAGCAGTTCAGGATGATTTATTGACCAATAATAATGGGAATTTTATTCTCAGGGTGTCTGGTGGAAGTGGTGAAGTGACGAGGGGAGGTAGAGGCGAGTTACGGTTAAATATACGGGGACTTTCACCGCTTTACACGGGAATTTATCCACCCCATCAATTACAATTTAGTGGTTTTCTAGAAGCTACCGATCAAGTTCTTGCTACTGCCACAGAAATTTTTGCTGGTTCTATACCTTGGATGGCAGATTTCTTTTAATTATTTGGTCTTTTGTATTTATAGAAACTGCCAAAATGATTATTGCTTTCCTTGCTTTCTGCCTTCTGCCATAGTAGTTTGCTGTTGCCTGTTCCTGGGGAAATGATTTTATTTGCTGGAGATCCTCACGGTGATTTTAAACCAATTATTCGGGGTGTAAAAGCTTACTCTCCACAAGCTGTTGTATTGTTAGGTGATTGTGATTTAGAACGATCGCTTGATCAAGAACTTGACGAAATTCTAGATCTAACCGAAGTTTGGTTTATTCCCGGTAATCATGATGGCGATCAAGATAATTGGTATGATAACTTGTTTCGGTCTAAATTGGGCGATCGCAATTTACATGGCAGAGTAGTAGAAATTGATGGCAAAAGAATAGCAGGTTTAGGAGGAGTTTTTCGGGAGAAAATTTGGCGACCTCCAGTAAAACCCAAATTTCCCACTCGCCAAGATTTACTTCATACTTGCGGCAGAGGACAACGCTGGCGTGATAGCATTCCCCGCAAACATCATGTCACTATTTTTTGGCAAGAATATGCCGCACTTTGGAGACAGAAAGCAGATATTTTAGTTACCCATGAAGCCCCATCTTCGCATCGTTTTGGTTTTAAAGAATTAGATGATTTAGCTTTAGCACTTGGCGCAAATAAAATATTTCATGGTCATCATCATGAACATTATAGTAGAACAATTTGCCGAGGTAGAATTGCTGTGCATGGAGTTGGTAAAGCTGGCATTTGTGATGAAAATGGCAATGTTTTAATTGCTGGGAAAGAAGATTATCAACCTCGTCTGAAATGGTCAGCAACATGATAAATACAAAAGTTCGTAGTAGCGACTTCAGTCGTAAATTCCCCAAGAAAAAGACTGAAGTCGTCACAACAGACCAATCAAAGCTCAAAATTTTCTTCAAAATTAACTGGTTCTTCATCTGCAAAAGGAATTTCTAGAGTTTCCTTAGTTGATTTCTTTTTAGTAGAATTGCTTTCAGTCTGTACACCTTTCCTTAAGCCTACAGCAATTTTACTATGCTTTTCAATTTGTCCCATTACTTGTTTAGCCCGTTGAATTACCACCGAAGGTAAACCCGCCAAACGTCCCGCTTCTATGCCATAAGATTTATCAGCACCACCTGGTTGAACTTGGTGTAAAAAGACAATTTTATCCGGTAATTCTTTCACCGTTACTTGATAATTCGCTACATTTGGTAACAGCGAAGCTAACTCATTTAACTCATGATAGTGAGTTGCAAAAATTGTTCTCGCCTTAATCTCCGTTGCCAAATATTCTGCTACCGCCCAAGCAATAGAAAGACCATCAAAAGTTGCCGTACCTCTACCAATTTCATCTAATAAAACCAATGATTTCGCAGTAGCATGATTTAAAATATTCGCCGTTTCATTCATTTCTACCATAAAAGTAGATTGACCTGTTGCTAAATCATCCACCGCACCGACGCGGGTAAAAATGCGATCGCAAATTCCCAAACTCGCCGCCTTAGCAGGCACAAAACTCCCAACCTGTGCCATCAATTGAATCAAACCAACCTGCCTTAAATAACAACTCTTTCCACTAGCATTTGGCCCTGTTAAAATAATTAAATCAGGCTTCTCTCCCTCTTTCTCTGCGTCCTCTGCGTCTCTGCGGTTCAATAAATCTTCCCTTCCCAACCCAGTAGAATTCGGCACAAAAAACCCAGAAGGTAAAGACTGTTCTACCACCGGATGTCGCCCATCAATAATATTAACCTCCCGCCCTTCAAACATACTCGGACGACAATAATCTTGCGACACCGCCATCTCTGCTAAACCGCCTAAAACATCAGCAGCAGCAACAGCACGAGAAACATTGCGAATTAACTCAGCATCTTGGGCAACTTCCATTCTTAAACTAACAAAAATCTCATATTCCAAACGATTTAAATCTTCTCGCGCCGTGAGAATTCGGTTTTCCCTTTCCTTCAACTCAGGCGTGATATATCTCTCTTCATTAGTCAGAGTTTGCTTCCGAATATAATTCTCAGGAACTTGGTCAGCTTTAGCGCGAGAAATGCTAATATAATAACCAAAAGACTTAGTATAACCTACCTTTAAATTAGAAATTCCCGTTCTAGTTCTTTCCGTTGCTTCTAAATTCGCTAACCATTTTTGATCCTCTTCCGCCTCTTGGCGCATTGCATCCAATTGAGCATTAATTCCAGGGCGAATTAACCCACCTTCGGTAATATGAATTGGCGGAGATTCAACTAAATGATGATGCAATCTTTGAGCTAATTGTTCTAAAATAGGCGGTACTTTTTGTAAAGCCCTTAAATAGGGAGAACGGGCATTTTCTACTAATTTTGCTAACGCTGGTAAACGTTGCAAAGAGTCAGCTAAAGCAACTAAATCTCTGGCGCTAGCTGTACCCGATCCGGCACGTCCTGTTAATCTTTCCAAATCATAGATTTGGCGTAACAATTGGCGTAATTCATGGCGCAAAGAAACGTTTTCAAATAATTCTTGAATTGTATCTTGTCTGGCTCTAATTCCTTTAATCTCTAATAATGGTTGCAATAACCAGCGCCGCAAAGAACGTCCACCCATTGCAGTGCAAGTTTGATCGATCGCCCACAATAAAGAACCATGAAAAGTCCCATCTCTGACAGTTTGAGTAATTTCTAAATTGCGGCGAGTTTGATGATCAATAATTAAAAAATCTGTTAAAGTATAAGTACGTAAAGGTTGCAGCGGAACTTGATTATTTTTTTGTGTATCTTCTAAATATTGCAATAAACCACCAGCAGCACGCACCGCTAAAGGGAGATGATCGCAACCTAAACCTTCTAGCGATCGCAATTTAAACTTCTGCAAAAGTCGCTGTTTCGCCTCACCCAAAGTAAAAGGAATTTGCGGACGGAAAGCATAACAAAAAGCAGGCGGTAACGCTGGCGGTAAATGTTCTGATTTCTCCCCCGGACGTAGTAAACTACCCAAATCAGGCGCATTAGTTGGAATCAGCACTTCCGCAGGTTGTAAGCGCATTAATTCCTGAGATAAATGCTCTAAATTACTCGATTGAACCGTTAAAAATTCCCCGGTTGAAATATCTGCATAAGCTAAACCCCAATGCGTATTAGCAATCACAACCGCTGCTAAATAATTATTCCGCCGCGCTTTTAACATTCCCTCTTCTAACAGCGTTCCCGGAGTAATAACTCGCGTTACTTCTCGCTTAACTAAACCTACAGCATCAGCGGAATCTTCCACTTGATCGCAAATCACAACCGCATAACCTTTTTCTACTAATTGAGTAGTGTAACGTTCCCAAGCATGATGAGGTACACCTGTCATCGGTACTCTACCAACTTCGCCGCCATGTTTGCTGGTTAAAACTAATTCTAATTCCCTAGCGATAGTGATAGCATCTTGGAAAAAAGTTTCAAAGAAATCACCGACTCGATACAGTAATAATGAGTGAGGATGTTTATCTTTTACTTCGACATAATGCTGATACATCTTGCTGAGTTTTTCCCGATCCAAAACTCGGTAATCAGCATTGGGAATCTGTTCTTCTTGAACTTTTTTAGCTTTAGGATTGGGGGTAGATGCGGAGTAAGTCATTGCCAATAAATTAACCTTTCAATGAATTTACTATAGTTTCAAATTTTCGCTTATTTTGAACCGCAGAGGCGCAGAGAACACAGAGGGAAGAGAAGGAGGAATTTATAACTTTGCTATAAAGCTGTTGTTGGCGCTTTAAATCATCAATTTCCACTTCTCCGTTTCTTTTGGGTTTTGAGTGGTGGTTGCTGTGCTTTCAACTGTTCATCAGCAGTTAAAAACTCTACTTGATAACCTTTGTTAGCATAGAAATCACCTACTTTTTTAATAGTAGCATCCCCGATCGAAATTTTTTCAGCAGCTTTATCAGGCCATTCTGCGGCTAACTCTTTTAGTTTTTCTGGACTCCAAACTTCAAACTGTTCACCAAAAGCCGCCCAAGGACTTGTTTCATCAGCTGCATAATTCATAATTGTAGCTAAAGTTTGTGCTGTTTCACGGCGTTTTTTTCTTGCTTGGGCGATGTGATTACCAGTTTCGATTAAAGTGGCTAAAGGAAGTACCAAAGTTGTCCCTTGGCGAATTTCTGCTTGGATGCAGTTATCAACTCTTTGAAAATCCCATTTATCATTATCTGTTCCACAATCTTCCATTCCCGGTATTTGTAACCAAACACAAAAAAGAGATGTATCGATAATCAAAACCTTCCTCATATCTTCACTTAGTTTTTCCGAGAAAGATTTCTTTCAATAGCACCATTTACGGTTAATTTACCCAAGGAAGCAGAAGCAAACAGTTTAGAGAAATTTTCCACATTTTCCAAAAGTGTAAGTTCGCTTTCTCCTGTTTCCGAATCCCGATGTGCTACAACTACAAAAGGAACAATTTCTGCACCTAAAGCATCGAGTAACGCTGGATTATGGGTAGTAGCTAGTATATCAATTTGTCTTTGTTCTCCAATTTCTCTGAGCATTTTTACCAGTAATTCTGAACGCGAAGGATGTAAGCCGTTATCAACATCTTCAATTACTAATTGGCTACCTTCAGGAAGTACCAAAAGTGCGGTGAGAATTGCTAGAAATCTGAGTGTTCCATCTGACATTCCTCTAGCATCTATCAACATTGGCGGTTGATTTTTTGCCCATAATTCTTCGCAGTATAACATGGCATCACTGTTAAATCTGCCAACTGTTTCTGCCCATACTTTATGAATATCTTTTTCCGGTAAATCCTTGACGTAGGTAGAAAGAATATTCTCAATCTTTAGTTTTTGTTCCTCTGGTAATGCTGCTAGCACTCCAGCAATATTAGAAGCATCACTTTCCAGCCTATCAGATATTGGTGAGTAACCGCGCATTTTTGTAGGTATTGGATCGACGATAAAAATATTCTCTAGTGCTTCGGAAACAAGCCTAATACCCTGCACGATTTCTTCTGCTAAAGCAACTGCTTTTACTTGGCTTAATATAGATTTAGAACGTCTAAATTGTTGATAGATTTTGCCCTTTTTCTCTGGATGTTCAGGATGGTAAATTTCAACAAAAATGCCAGGATTATTACCCGGAATTTCTTCAGTTATAAATAAAACTAATTCGTCTTGAGATTCATGATTATTTTTTCGCTTTATTTTAACAATAGATTCAGACCAAAGCTCAACAATATTAACTGTCCTTAACATGAGATTGTAAAGATAATCGGTAGTCTCATTTTCTCCTTGAACGAGAACTTGTAATCTAAAGTATGGTTCAGGTTTAAGTGTTGCCCATTCTACACTTCCGCGAATTGGAGGAAGAGTTATATCTCCGGCTAAAGCTGCTTCAAATCCTTTGCCCAAAACGGTTCTTTTCAGAAATTCTAAAGCTTCTAAAGCATTGGATTTTCCACTGGCATTAGTTCCAATTAAAATTGTTAATGGATCGATTGGTAACACTGCATGGCGGAAACTTTTCCAATTTTCTAGTGTTAATTGTTTCAGCATTATCCACCCCCAAAGCTAGTTACATTTTAGTCTGTGATTCTACAAAATCTAAGAGAATTCGCTGATGTCGATCGCCCAACGGACGCACCTCCCCCGCCACTTCCGAATAACACTCACCCAGGCGAATATCTGCAACACTTAACAACCCCATATCCCAACCTTCACCTAACACTAAATCCTTTAATTCAACAGTTAACTCTCCATGAAAAACATGACGCACCGCCTTGTCATCTTCATAATTACGAAACCAATGTAAAACCGGAGGAACATAACCAATTTCTTCTTGTAATTCTCGTTTAACTGCTATTTCTGGTACTTCATTTGGTTCTAAATGTCCGCCAAAAAAAGCCCAATGACCGGGATAAACAATAGTCGGAATATTATCTCGCAATTGCATCAAAAATTTGCCATCCCGATAGAGAATTGCGATCGCTACATGAACAAGTTTAGTATTCAAAGTCTCTTTTGCTCCTCAATATAAAACTCACCAAACTCTTGACCACCCGCAGGCACACTTTTATACAAAACCTTACCTTGAATCACAATTTCTTGCTTCTGTTTGGGAAATTGCTCTTTAGTCACTACAGTAATAATGCCAGTGCTATCTTTTAATTCATAAGCTCGGTTTTCCAAAAACGGAATTAACTTAACTACATTACCTTTTAAGTAAACAGTAGAATTAACTTTACTTTGCTGCTGTATTTCACTAACTTTGCTTACAGAAACATTGGGAGATAAAATCCCCATTCCTGATTCGTTAACTTTGGTACAACTGAACAACCCACCCACTAGAAGGGTAACTGTGCTAAGTTGTAAGATTTGAATTAATTCTTGTTTCATCGCAGTTTTCCAAAGCGACCAACTAGATTATCCCCTTAGCATAGTAACCCAAGTTGCTAGTTATAAGATTAGTCTGATTCTTTGTACGTAGTTGGGCTTTAGCCCTCTTAATTTACCTGGCTTTATGAGGGCTAAAGCCCAACTACGTACCTTTATGTAAATAACTAGCAACTTGCGTTAGTAGCAAACAGCCAATCCCACAGCAAAAATCGATCGATCGCCAGATGACAACCAAGTAAAATCAAAAATAACTCTAAAATTCCTCAGCAAACTAACCACTATTTGCGAAACTAGTAGATCCAACAGTTCCAGATATTAAATAACTATGGAAGCGAAAATATTAGATGGTAAAGCTTTAGCCCAAAAAATTCAAACTGAGCTAAAACAGCAAGTAGACGAATTAACACCGAAAATGGGTCGCCCTCCAGGGTTAGCAGTACTCATGGTAGGCGATAATCCAGCTAGCGCCGCTTATGTCCGAAATAAAGAACGCGCTTGTGAAAAAGTCGGAATCGCTTCTTTTGGCAAACATTTCCCCACAGAAACTACCCAAGAAGAACTAACACAAGTAATTGCAGAACTCAACAAAGACGATCGCGTTGATGGCATTTTAGTCCAACTACCCCTCCCCGATCGTTTAGATTCCGTCCCTTTACTCCACCAAATTGACCCAGATAAAGACGTAGACGGACTACACCCAGTCAACTTAGGACGCTTAGTAAGAGGTGAATCAGGATTACGCAGTTGCACACCCGCCGGAGTTATCCGCCTGATGGAAGAATATCAACTTCCACTCCGAGGTAAAAAAGCCGTAGTCGTCGGACGCAGCATTTTAGTCGGAAAACCACTAGCTTTAATGTTACTAGCTGCCGATGCCACAGTGACGATCGCTCATTCCCGCAGCCAAAACTTAGGCGAAATCACCCGCGATGCCGATATCCTCGTCGCCGCCGCCGGACGCAAAGACCTAATTACCGCCGATATGGTCAAACCTGGAGCAATTGTAATAGATGTAGGCATCAACAAAGTCACCGACGAAACCGGAAAGTCCCGCCTAGTCGGAGATGTAAACTTCGATGCCGTCAAAACCGTCGCCGGATACATCACCCCCGTCCCCGGCGGCATTGGTCCGATGACCGTCGCTTTATTATTAGCAAATACCGTCTGGAGTTACAGCCAGAAACAGTGATTAGGGACAGAATCCTCGCGCCTTTAAGCCGAGGAGTGTCAAAAATCTTAAATTCCCAAATAACCAATCACCTATCCCCTGTAGAATTGTTACGGATGTAGACTCAATCAAGGAATCGAAGGATGGTAGCTACTACGGATGACAAGTTTTCGGCGCAGGGGCAATCTCCTCCCTTTGACTTATGCAAATACCTAGCTGAACGGCAAGCTTTGGTGGAAGCGGCGTTAGAGGATTTTCTTCCTGTCACTTATCCTGAGAAAATTTATGAGGCGATGCGCTATTCTTTACTCGCTGGGGGTAAGCGCTTGCGTCCTATTCTCTGTTTGGCTACCTGCGAACTAGCTGGTGGGACGCTAGAAATGGCGATGCCCACAGCTTGTGCTTTGGAGATGATCCACACAATGTCGTTGATCCACGATGATTTACCAGCGATGGATAATGACGATTATCGGCGTGGTAAATTGACAAATCATAAGGTTTACGGCGAAGATATTGCGATTTTGGCAGGAGATGGCTTATTAGCTTATGCTTTTGAAATAGTTGCTCAGACAG
>JBAVZX010000041.1:0-6566 GCA_049589015.1 Phormidium sp.
CCGATCGCTGTCATCGAAATTTTGCTTTTCAGCAAAGATGATATTGTTGATCTCGACAGAATCACATTCAGAACTGTCTAGATTATCGAGATTTTCTAAGGCAAAGTTTTGCAGGATGACTTTGGTATTTTCGATTCCCTCAAAAGTAATCGCTAAATTTTGGCCTACTTGAGTTAGGAGTAAATTTGTAGCATTGAAACCGCTACCAATGAATTGAATTGTATCAACTTCGGCAATGATTTCTGGTGTTGGAGAAATGCCTCTACCGACACCGCCAAAATCAGTAATAACATCGCTACCCTCGGCAAGTTTAACGACAATCAAATCTCGATCGCCACCACCAGTAAAGGTATCATCTCCGGTTTGTCCGATTAAAGTATCTTGGTTTAAACCGCCATTGATGTTGTCATTTCCTGCGCCACCATTGAGGGTGTTTTCTCCACTTTGTCCAAACAAAGTATCATTGCCATCATCACCGAAAAGGCGATCGCTTTCCGTTCCCCCATCTAAATAATCATCACCATTACCACCAGAAAGGGTATCTTTATCTTCATCACCGAAAAGGCGATCGTTTCCATCTCCACCAGTTAAAAGATCTTCCCCAGAGCCACCGATCAAAGTATCGTTATTGTTACCGCCTCTGAGAGTATCATTGCTTTCGCCAGCATCGAGAAAATCATTGCCATTTCCCCCATCCAGCTTATCGTCGCCAGCTTGTCCCAACAGCGTATCATCATCATCGCCACCGGAAAGCAGATCATTCCCTAAACCTGCATCCAGGGTATCATTGCCAGCTTCACCGTAAAGGCGGTCATTATCTTCGCCACCATTGAGAGAGTCGTTACCCGTTCCGCCAAGGAGGGAGTCGTTGCCATTTTGTCCGAACAGGATATCCTCGTTATCGCCGCCGGAAAGAGTGTCGTTATCTTCGCCGCCGTCGAGGGTGTCGTTACCCGCTTGTCCGAGAAGTTGGTCGTTGCCTTCACCACCAGAGAGGGTATCATTGCCATTTCCCCCAGTTAAATAGTCATTGCCAGTTTTTCCCCAGAGTATGTCATTATCATCGCCACCGTCGAGGGTGTCGTTATTTTCGCCGCCGTCGAGGGTGTCGGTACCAGCATCGCCGGAGAGTTGATCGTTTTCACCTTCACCAGTGAGGGAGTCATTGCCTTCACCACCCCAAATTACATCATCACCTGCACGTCCGTAGAGCGTATCATTGCCTTCATCACCATAGATGGTATCGTTGCCGTAACCTTGGTCGCCAGAGACAAAATCATTACCTGAACCTCCGATAATAACATCGCTTCCATCACCGCCATATACCGTGTCGTTTCCTTGTTCAGCGTTGATGAAATCTTCACCTTGGTTGCCATAGACTAGATCATCACCAGTACCCGAATAGATTGAGTCATCTCCCGACTCTCCGTAAATCTTGTCATTGCCGTCACCGCTTTGAATAGTATCGTTGCCAGCACCACTGGTAATTACGTTATCTTTGAAGTTGCTGGTAATGCGATCGCTATGTTCCGAACCAATGACATTTTCAATAGTGGAAACTAGACTGTTATTGACGACTACCAAGGAGATAATGTCATTATCACCCCAACCATCAGTTGCTTTACCAGTTTCTAGATTAACTACAACACCATTAGGATCGCGACGGTAACTAATGATATCGATATCAATTTCATCTCCACCATTAATAGTGTCATCACCTTCAGTACTAACAATGAAATCATTGCCTGTTAAAGCTTTGATGTGATTATCTTCACTGTTTCCAATCAGAATGTCATCGTAAACAGACCCAATGATATTCTCTAAATTTTCTAGAGTGTCTGTATTACCAAATCCATCAAAAGCTCTCCCAGAATCTATATCAAATTCTGGTTCCAAATCTATATAGTATTCACTGGGGTTGTCCGAGTTAACAGCTTGTTCTTTTCTTTCTTTTGGATCATGTTCGTAACTCTGGTCTTCGTTGATATTTACAACTACGCCTGCGGGTGAATTTTCGTAACTAACAGTATCGTTGCCAACACCACCATGTATGAAGTCGTTACCTGCTTCTCCCATCAAAAAGTCGTTGCCACTATCTCCATACATTTGGTCATTGCCAACATTACCAAATAGAATATCGTTGTTTTTCCCACCGTACATAAGGTCATTGTTGTCACCACCGTAGAGAACATCATCACCAGTTTGACCATAGAGAGTGTCTGCACCAATACTACCGTAGAGGTTATCCGCATCTGCACCACCTTCTAACCAATCATTTCCCGCATCGCCAAACAGGTTATCATTGCCTGCTTGTCCATAGAGAAAGTCGTTGTTATCCCCACCTTCTAACCAATCTTCGTTATCGCCACCTTCGAGAATGTCGCTACCAACTTGTCCGTAAAGCGAGTCATTTCCAGCTTTTCCGTAGAGTTTGTCGTTATCTTCACCGCCTTCTAACCAATCTTCATTATCACCGCCATCAAGAGTATCGTTGCCAACTTGTCCATAAAGCGAGTCATTACCTGATTGCCCTAATAGCAAATCGTTATTTTCGCCACCTTCCAACCAATCATTTTCGCTACCGCCATCAAGGGTATCGTTACCTCCATCTCCGTAGAGAGTATCATCGCCTTGTGCGCCGAAAAGTTGGTCGTTATCTTCTTCTGCTTTGAGTAAATCGTTACCTTCTTCTCCGTTTAAGTAATCTTTGCCAATTCCACCATAAAGAGTATCGTTTTCACTACCGCCATAAAGTGTGTCGTTGCCAGCTTCACCTCTTAAATCATCTGCATCTTTTCCGCCATTTAAACTATCATTGGCATCTCCACCGTAGAGAGTGTCAATTCCTGCACCACCATCGATAATGTCATCATCATCTTCTCCTCTCAAGTCATCATTTCCATCATCACCTGTCAGATAATCTTTGCCTTTTCCACCATACCCTTGATCGTTATCAGCGCCGCCGGAAAATGTGTCATCTCCCCCTTGTCCCCAAAAAATGTCATCGCCACCTTTTCCGTAAAAAATGTCATTAGCTTCGCTGCCAGTCATAGTGTCAGCTGCTTCTGAACCACTGATAACATCAATATTTATCAGCGTGTCTATTGTATTCTCGCCTTTCACAACAAAGCTGTCTTCAACTTTGTAAACAAAGCCTTCACCAATGTTCTCTACCCAAACCTTAATTCCTTTACTATCGTCGTAGTTAGCTGTATCTTCATTCCCATCACCACCATCTAAGACATCGTAGCCTACACCACCTTTTAAGGTGTCATTTCCGGCTTCGCCACGTAAAACATCGTTTCTTTCTTTTCCATCAATTATGTCTGAGTTTGTTGTTCCTTCAATCCAATCATCATCTGCTGTACCGTCACGCATTGATGTTTCTTTACTTGGGAAGTAATATCCCTTGGGATGAAGTTCATAAACAGTATTTTTGAAATAAGTTTGAACGTCAGGCCGACTTAAATATTGAGCGATAGGATGCTGACCTATGCCTCCTATACCAACCACCAAATTAAAAATTTTGCCAATCTTATCCCAAACAAATGGCTCTGAATCAAATTGAAGGAAAGTTACCGGATCTCCTGAATTTTTAATATTATTCTCTGGAATACTCTCACCTTTATATAGATGAATGCCTCCAGCATTCAGATAACTTGTTGGTGACGCAAGTGCAAGAACTCTAATACGTGATGGGTTAGATTGTGCGCCCATGTCAATCAGCCCATCCTCAAGGAAAAAATTGCCTTGAGAATGACCAAGTAAAATCAAAGAATTATTTTTAAATGGGTTTTCTTTTTCAGAATTAAGCCAGTTTTTTGCATCTTCTGTCCAAGTATTATTGATTTCTTTGAATTTACTTTCTGCATACCAAAATTGCTCCAAAGCTTCTTTAATATCAGCAGGTGCAGCTTCTATTAGGCTATCTATTACACTAGAAATTTCTCCAAAACCAGGGATATAACCTGCAATTTTTTGTAAGAAAATTAATGCTTTGGCTGTGAAATCATCATCTTTTACCAAATCACTAGGATTCTCTAATTTTATAAAGCTTTCAGCTAAATCAAGCCCTGTTTTAATCGTGTCAAAGAAATCAACAACATTTCCGAGTTCATCAAGTTGTTTAACTAGCTCTGTAACATCTTTTCCTTCTTCTTTCAGCTTTTCTATTTGCTTTTTGAGTTCCTTATGTTTATTAACTTGCTCTAGGATTCCAGAAAAAGAAAATTTATCAAGAGCATAGTTAAACAAGAATTTACCAACAAAAACTCCAATATCTAGCCAATCATTACCAGTGCTATCAGTAGTATTTCGGTACTTTTTGTCTAAGTCTATTCCTCCTCTTGGAGGAAAGGTTTCAGGAATTAAAAGGTTATCATACAAGTTCCAAATTTTATCAAAACCATCTAAATTTTCTTTAAATTGCTGCTCAGTAGTACGAATTCCATTCATATAAACAACACGAATCTTTCCACCTTCTTCAATTAGATTTGTGAAAACTTGATTGAAATCTACTTTAGGATTAGCCATGATCATTTCTCCTTAAATTGGTAGACACAAATTCCTAAAAAAACAGAACAAAAAAACCCGATCGCACACCCATCCCATAAAAAACAGGTGTCGCAGCAAAACTTAGTCAAAAGCCTAAAACAGACTTTTAACCAAACCTAAATTCCAAAAAATCTCGCCCGTTAAACCAAAATCTTCATCATCCTCACCACCACCTTTTCACACTCAGTAAAAACCTCTAAATGTCTATCGGATTTGACTTGCCACTTTTATGCAAAACCCCGTAATTTGTAACAGAACTTCATAAAAACCCAGTGAAGAAACCGCACAAATACTGACACAGATCCCCCCTAGCCCCCCTTACCAAGGGGGGAACAAGACTTGGCAAAAGAGGGAAAAAGTCTGAAATTTAAGTCCCCCTTTTTAAGGGGGATTTAGGGGGATCTCCTCATTACTAATCCCAGTAATTTCACAATCTCTTTACAAAAACTTGATGAAAAATTCATAAACACTACGTAATTCAACATAGCAAAACTAAAATTTTTAGTCACCTAATTTAATTAGCTAAATCATTAGCAAATAGATTAAAATATCCTTAAATACAAAACGTAATTTTTATGACTAGGGTGCTACCTACTAATAACAATCCTGATAACTTCTTCTCGGAAGCTGAGAACATCTGGAACCTAAATAAACTGTACAGTGACTTAGCTTGCGCCAAAGGAAACAGCCTCACACCCCGCGAAAAGCAATTTCTCAGGGGGTTACTCTGCGGTTACACCCCAGCGGAAATCTGCGAGAAAGTTTATGCTAATGCTAATGCTAATTCTCTGCGCGTTTCCCTCTCCAGAGGTTTGTACAGATATATTGAAAAGTTACTTTCGGAAAACTGTGAAAAATTTGTCAAAGTTAACGCGACTCGTATTCCTCACTTACTTGCAGAAGCGGGATATAAGTTACAATCTTCTGTACCAATAACATCAAATCCGCCAAAAATTGCTTTTATTCCACCTGCCAAGAAACGCCAAGATTGGGGAGAAATGATTGATACCGATCGCTTTTCCGGCAGAACACAAGAAATCCAACAATTACAACAATGGATATTAACAGATCAATCTCGCATTGTAGCAATTTTGGGAATAGGTGGATTAGGTAAAACCGTATTAGCTGCCAAATTAGCCCAGGAAATTCAAGGAGAATTTGATTATCTAATTTGGCGCAGTTTGCGTTCTGATCCTTCCATCCCGGAATTAGTAATTAACTTAATTCAATTCCTCTCTCAGCAACCTTTAAACCAAGAAAAATTATCAACTTTAAATTTAGAAACTTTAATCTCTCAACTATTAGAATGTTTACGCGAAAATAGATGTTTAATAATTTTCGACAAAGCCGAATCGATTCGCATCAATTATGATGATTTTCATGAATTACTCCGACGCATTGGGGAAGAACGCCACCACAGTTGCTTACTTCTCACAAGTCGGGAAAATCCCAAGGAAGTCATCTCATTAACTGGGAAAAAACGCCCCGTGCAAACCTTACAATTATCAGGGTTAAACCAAACCGAAGCTAGAGAAATGTTAGCCGCAAATGGTGATTTTGTTGGTACAGAAAATGAATGGAGGGAGTTGATCGATCGCTACTCAGGACACCCCTTCGCCTTAAAATTAGCCGCCAGTAAAATTCAGCATAAATATCATCATAAAATATCCGAGTTTTTAAATCAAGAATCAGGACTTTTCCCGGAAGTCTGCGAACTATTAAAACAGCAGTTTGATTTAATGTCCAACTTAGAAAGAAAAGTCCTCTATTGGTTGATCGTTAAACCAGATCCAACATTCGATTGCGCTATTACCGAAGGTGTGTTACCATTTGGAACCGAACAACAATTTTCTTCTGCTTTGGAATTATTGAGAGATCGATCGCTAATCACCAAACACGCGATCGAACTTTCCCAACCACCAATCCTCACCAAATACGTTACTAAACGACTAGTTGAACAAATTTTTAGATAAACCACCGGAAAATGTAGAGACGTTGTATACAACGTCTCT
>JBAVZX010000042.1:0-3573 GCA_049589015.1 Phormidium sp.
AATAAGGCTTGCTTTAAAATATTTGGGTCTTTTACCGTTAATTCGGTTTCCGTGTTTGACTCACTTACTGAAGCTATTGGCAGAGATTCTTGCAGGGATACATTATCGTTAGCCATGATTAATTTAATGCTACAAAACCTAAATTACAAGATTTCCACAGTTCCGAGTTGACCGTCAATTCGCACTAGCTGACCATCTTTTAACAGACGAGTTGCATCTTGAACATCCATGATAGCTGGAATACCATATTCACGAGCGACGATCGCACCATGAGATAAACGTCCTCCTACTTCTGCAATTAGTCCTCCAGCCCTAGCTAAAAGTGGTGCCCAACCAGAGTCAGTATAAGGCACAACGAGTATAGTTTCACGATTAATTTCCGGTACAAATTGCAAATTTCGCAACACTTTTACTCTTCCTTCTGCTTGTCCAGCACTTGCACCAATTCCCTGTAAAAGTTCTGTTGGTTGTAAGGAAGCAGTTTTGAGGATAGTAATCGGCGGTGTATTTCCGTACACTACAAAAGGTATTGTTTCTAATTGTTGATTTTGGGACAATTGCGATCGCCTTTTTTGAATTAACTGAGTAATTTTATTCAGTAATTCTTGGTCTGTTTGATTAACAATCCGATGAATTTCTGATAACTCCAAGAAAAATATATCACCTGGTTCTTGAAGTAAACCTGATGACAGCCAGATCTTTTCTAATGCTAGGAAACTCCATCTTAATTCGGCTAATAATTGACTATATATTTCCGTAACTCTGCCTTTTAAATTTAACCGAGGTTGGACTAAGTTCACTTTCCAGTTAGAATGTTTTGGTTGAGATCTTACTGGCGGCGGATTAATAACAAATTGAGCAAAAATTTCTCTGACATTAGCGGATTCTTCTTTCCAAGTCGGCACAGCAATATCTGTGGCGACATCACTTAAATAACCATAACTTTCTAAGATCTGTTCAAATTCCTGTAAAACTTTTTGTCCAGCTTCAGTTTTTATTAAACCCGCAAATATCTCGGATGTTTCTTCCGGGATAATTCCTTGATTAACTAGTAACTTTCTGGCGTTAATAGCGAGTGCAGTCAAACTGCGTAAAGAAGCAACTTCCGGCGTTCTTGCAGCATTTAATTCGGCATCTTTTACTCGAAAAATTGCTTTTCTAACGGCGAAACTTAAAGGAGCAAGGATACTATAATAAGTAGCTTTGCGTAGTAATGCCAAAATAAAATCTATGCGGGTTAACAAAGATTGCGAGTTAGGTAAACTTTGGGGATTTTTCAACCTAGTTAAACCAGGGGTAAAGTGTTGGCGATCGTCCTTGGCAAAATCCGCTTCTAAAGCTCTTTCCTTTTGCCATAACTTGAGCAAACCTGGCACATTTTGCAAAGTGGAAATTAAAGGCGGTTTGCTAAATTTCGCCCCTCTAGTCAGAAACTCCAAACTTTCAGGAGGTAAACCCATTTTGCGGAAAATCTGCCCTAAAAGTGAAGCGTTAAAATAAGCGTGAGAATAGTGCAGAGTAGCAGTTTCATTAAAGTCTAATCCTTTAGCTCTTGCGCCCAAAACTATCGTAAAAATTTCTCCCCAAACGCCACAAGTCAGAGGTCGATTAATTGACCAAGTTAACGGGCGAATTAATCCGGGAATCACTTCAGCGGCAATTTTTCTTGTCCAAATTGGCGATAAAGTAGTAATTGGACGAGATTGTAATAGCCATAAACGATCGCCATCATAACTCCATTCAATATCTTGGGGAATCCCATGATAACGACTCTCTAATTCTCTAGCTAAAATTGCCACTTGGCGAATTAAACCTAATGGTACGTCTCCTTCTCCTTGGATGGCAATTGATGATAAATCAGAATTTTGTGCAGTTGCTAAATCGCTAATTGTGACGCGATATTGTTCTGGGGTAACTTGTCCTGAAACTATTTGGGAAGCACCACCTGGTAAAGCTTCGACGATCGCATTATCTCCTGATTGAGCGATCGGATCGCGACTAAAAGCAACACCGGAAAAAGCCCCACGCACTTGTTTTTGAATTAACACCGCCATTGCTGCTTCGGGCAAATTTCGGTCTAAGCGATATTGTACCGCACCTGGTCGATCGTAAGAAGTTTGACAACTAATAATTGCTTGTCTTAAAGTGGTGCGATCGCTAACATTTAAAATCGTCTCATATTGTCCCGCCGCCGAAGCAGTTTCCGAATCTTCACCAATAGCAGAAGACCGCACAACTAAAGGTTTTTCTAAAGAAGGTTGTAGCGAATCAATTATTGGTTCAGGATCATCTCCTGGTAATAATACCCAACCATCAGGAATCGCATAACCCCAGCGTTTTAATTGCGATAAAGTTGCGGCTTTCTGGCCAACTTTTGCCCCATTCAGTTTTTGGTCTAAAGAAATCATCGATCTGTCGCCTCTAAAAAAGCGAAACACTTTTTGAGAATCAGGTCTTCCCCCCGAAGTAGGAAGGTCTAAATCGTCAGGAAGTTTCTGATAGATCCAACCAATAATTATAGCTAATGCGATCGTTGCCATAATTCGCGGTTGATTTTGCGGATACAACAAAATTACCAGCAAACATAGTAAAACCAAAACACTTAGTTTTCCGGCTTTTCTTTCCCGAATAATAGTAAAACTAATTCCCCCAATTACAAATACTAACAAAGACACTAACCAATCATGAACAATAAAACCCCAAACAACATTAGTAGTTCCCGCACCTCTACCAATCCAATAACGCCCTAATACCAAAGCAATTAAAGCAATTACCTCCCATTCTGATGGGTAAACCTGAAAAAAGTTCTGCCAAAAACCCAAAAATCCTGTTGATGTCTGAGTAAAAATATCCGGCGCAAAAAAAACTCGCGCCAACATAACAGCAAAAATTCCCTTAAAAGCTTCCGAAAGAACTGCTAAAATTCCCACAACAGTTCCCCCGTGATAAAAAGCTGCTTGTACGCCAACATTTCCCGTACCCAGTCTCGCCAAGTTCCGTCCAGTCAGCGCATAAGTAATCCAAGCAATTAAGGGTAGCCCCCCCAACAAGGGACAAAAGACGAAAATTAACAACACACCCCAAACTTGCGTCAGTGTCATTCCGAAAAATCCTTCATTGACCAAGCAGCAAGGCACAGCAATTAAAGAAAGCTAAGACATTTTTAACATAATCTACTATTTGCGTTTCTGACTTTAATCTGAAATCGTTAAGTTATTTCGATATGGATTTGCCAATATGCCCTTTAGTAGCAAAAAGTTACATAAATCAGGAAAAAATGTATCCCCGTATACGAATTTCCGGGCAAACCAGCCAGAATATATTAGGTGACTGGGAACGTTCGGCTGAGCGCTCACGTCGAAGCCTGGGGACTAGAAAGAAGAGGATGGGGGGAAGCTCCAGATGCGGAGACAGTTGAAAATTAACAACAGACTACTGAGATAGATGTCAGGAACTCAGGGCTAAAGCCACTGAGCTTGTAAGAGAAATCAAACAAGCTATTCTGACCAGTCTAAGTCTTAACTGACTACGTTTTTCGAGTCACGACACCGGAGAATGCGAAGCTAGTTTTCC
>JBAVZX010000043.1:0-7628 GCA_049589015.1 Phormidium sp.
GTGCAACCAGAGAACTTAGCATACATAATTTATACCTCTGGTTCTACTGGTCAACCGAAGGGAGTAATGCTTTGTCACCGCAACATTTGCAATCATACATTTTGGATGCAAGCAGCATTCCCCCTAAAAGAAAAAGAGAAAGTGCTGCAAAAAACACCCTTTGGCTTTGATGCCTCAGTGTGGGAATTTTATGCTCCATTGTTGGTAGGCGGACAGTTAATCATGGCTGAACCTGGAGGTCATACAGACCCCGCTTACCTGATAAAAATAATTGCCGAACAGCAGGTAAATAGAGTTCAATTTGTGCCATCCTTGCTGCTTATGCTTTTAGAGCAGGGAGGAATTGAAACTTGTCAGTCCCTCAAACATATCTTTTGTGGGGGTGAAGTATTATCAGTTGCTCTACAAGAAGGCTTGTTGAGCAAGCTAGAAGTGAAATTACATAATCTCTATGGCCCAACGGAAGCTTGTATTGATGCAACTTTCTGGAATTGTCAGCCGCAGAAGTATGGACAAGTTGTACCAATTGGTCGTCCGATTAGTAACACCCAAATTTATATTCTTGACCAATATTTGCAACCAGTACCTATAGGAATACCAGGAGAATTACATATTGGGGGAGCGGGATTAGCCCAAGGCTACCTAAACCGACCAGAATTAACTTTTGAGAAGTTTATTAGCAATCCCTTCAGCAATGAACCGAATTCTCGACTGTATAAAACAGGAGATTTAGCTCGTTACTTACCGGATGGAAATATTGAATATTTGGGAAGAATAGACAACCAAGTAAAAATTCGAGGTTTTCGCATTGAGTTAGGCGAAATCGAATCTCTGCTGAACCAATATCCTCAAATACAAACTGCTGTGGTTGTTGCAAAAGAAGGTATACCAGGAGATAAACGTTTAGTCGCTTACATAACACTCCAAACAGAGGAGACATTCACTCTAGCCCAACTGCGGCAATACTTGAAAATTAAGCTCCCAGAATATATGGTTCCCAGTGCTTTTGTAGTTCTGGAAACCTTCCCCTTAACTCCCAATGGCAAAGTAGACCGACGCGCTCTACCGATACCTGATTTTCATTTGGAATTACAAGATAAATATATAGCTCCCCGCACTCCGATTGAAGAAATATTGGCATATTCGTGGGAACAAATCCTCAACCTAAAGCGAGTAGGAATTCATGATAATTTCTTTGCTCTAGGGGGAAACTCACTACTAGCTACTCAGCTGATGTCACGCATTCGTAGCCACTTGCAACTAGAATTGCCGTTGCGAAGTCTGTTTGAAGCGCCCACAATTGTCGAATTAGCAGCGCTAATACAGCGGTTACAACAAAATAACTTACAACTAATTTCGCCACCGATAATCAAAAGAGAAAACAACAATAACTTACCTTTGTCATTTGCCCAAAAGCGGTTGTGGTTTATCGACCAGTTTGAACCTAATAGTACTTTATACAACATACCTATAGCGTTGCATCTGGTTGGAACGATCGATGTAGATGCCTTAGAAAAAAGCTTCCAAGAAATAATTCAGCGTCACGAAGCATTACGTACTAATTTTCTGAATTTTGCCGGACAATCCACACAAATTATTCACAACGAAACAAACTGGAAATTATTAGTAGTTGATTTACAGCATTTATCGACAACTGAACAAGAAATTGCCTTGCAAGAGTTAATACAATTGCAAACAACTCAATCATTCGATCTAGCAAAGGAATCATTAATTAGAAGCTCATTGGTTGTCCTTTCGCAAACAGAACAAGTTTTGCTGATCTGTGTACACCATATTGTTTCAGATGGTTGGTCGATGGGAGTTTTTGTTTCCGAACTAACGGCGTTGTACAATGCTTATTTACAAGGTCAACCTTCCAACTTAACTCCATTACCAATCCAGTATGCTGATTTTGCGATTTGGCAAAGAGAATGGCTGCAAGGGGAAGTACTCGAACATCAGTTAAGTTACTGGCAACAACAATTAGCAGAAGCGCCAGCATTGTTAGCGTTACCGACAGATCGATCGCGAAAAGCAACACAAACATTCGTAGGTGCTAATCAAGAGTTTGCACTATCGGTGGAACTAACAGAAAAAATTAGCCAAATAAGTCAGTCACAAGGAGTAACATTGTTTATGACCTTGTTGGCAGCATTTGAAACTTTACTTTACCGCTACACTGGACAAACAGATATTGTAGTTGGAACACCGATCGCTAACCGAAACCGCAGTGAAATAGAAGGATTAATTGGCTTTTTTGTAAATACATTAGTGCTACGAACGGATTTCTCAGAAGATGTGAGTTTCGCGGAAATATTGCAAAGAACACGAGAGGTATCCTTAGCCGCATACACTCATCAAGATTTGCCATTTGAGATGTTAGTGGAGGCATTACAACCAGAAAGAAATCTGAGCTATAATCCCATATTTCAGGTGATGTTTATTCTCCAGAATGCGACCGTATCTCAATTTGAACTTAAGGGCTTAACCGTCAGTCCAATAGAAATAGAGGATGCGTTGGCGAAGTTCGATCTAACGCTATTAATGGAGAAAACAGACAGAGGATTGGTAGGAGTTTGGGAATATAATACAGACTTGTTTGATGGTAGTACCATTGAGCGAATGACAAGTCATTTTCTCACTTTATTGTCTGCGATTGTTGCTAATCCCCAACAGCGAATTTCCCAATTGCCACTGTTAACAGAAAAGGAACAACATCAACTATTAATAGAATGGAACAATACTCAAGTTGACTATCCATTAAATAAATGTCTACATCAATTGTTTGAGGAACAGTGTTTAAAGACACCAGAAGCATTAGCAGTGGTGTACGAATCACAACAATTAACTTACAGTGAATTGAATAATCGGGCGAACCAATTGGCACATTATTTGCGATCGTTAGGAGTAGGCGCAAATGTGCTAGTAGGAATTTGTGTGGAACGTTCCTTAGAAATGGTAATCGGACTGCTGGGGATACTCAAAGCGGGTGGTGCTTATGTCCCCTTAGACAGCGAGTATCCCACAGAACGTTTGCAGTTTATGTTAGAAGATTCATCTGTGGCAACACTATTAACGCAACAACAATTGCGAGACAAACTACCAGAACATCAAGCCAAGTTAGTCTGTTTAGATAGTGACTGGGAACAGATTCAACAGTGGAAATCAGAAAATCCGATCGCAGTAGGAGTAAAGCCAGAAAACTTAGCTTATATCATTTATACCTCTGGTTCTACAGGACAACCAAAAGGAGCAATGAATACCCACAAAGGCATCTGTAATCGTTTGCTCTGGATGCAACAGGAATATCAACTGACAACAGAAGATGTAGTGTTACAAAAAACTCCATTTAGTTTTGATGTGTCAGTGTGGGAATTCTTTTGGACATTACTCAATGGTAGCTGTTTAGTAATAGCCAAACCAGGGGGACATCGAGATAGTGAGTATTTAGTAAAGTTAATCGCCCAACAGCAGGTAACTACCCTACATTTTGTGCCATCAATGCTGCAAGTATTTCTAGAGAGTGAAAACTTAGCCAAATGTCAGAGCTTGCGGCGAGTGATTTGTAGCGGGGAAGCACTCAGCATCAGCTTGAAAGCAAAATTCTTTGAGAAATTGAAGTGTTCTTTACATAATTTATATGGGCCGACAGAAGCAGCGATCGATGTCACCTACTGGGAATGCTTACCAGAGAAGCAAAGAGAAACTGTACCAATCGGAAGACCTCTAGCCAACACACAAATATATATTTTAGACAGCCATTGTCAACCAGTACCAGTAGGAGTAGCTGGGGAACTGCACATCGGAGGTGTGGGATTAGCCCTTGGCTACCTGAACCGACTAGAGTTAACTACAGAAAAGTTTATCCCCAATCCCTTCAGCAATGAACCGAATTCCCAATTATATAAAACCGGGGATTTAGCTCGTTACCTACCCGATGGAAATATTGAATACTTGGGAAGAATAGACAACCAAGTAAAAATTCGGGGATTTCGCATCGAGTTAGGTGAAATTGAAGCTCTCCTAAGCCAATATCCGCAAATCCAAGCAACAGTAGTCATCGTGCGAGAGGAAGGAGGAGATAAACGCCTAGTCGCTTATATAGTTCCCGAAGTTGGAGCAACACCCATCACCAGTGAAGTGCGGCAATATTTAAAAGCCAGACTGCCGGAATACATGATTCCGAGTGCTATTGTGATTCTGGAAACCTTACCTTTAACCCACAATGGCAAAGTAGACCGACGCGCTTTACCAACACCTGATTTTCACGGCGAACAAAGGGACAAATATGTAGCTCCCCGCACAACCATAGAAGAAATGCTAGCCCAAATTTGGAAACAACTTCTGAAAGTAGAGCAAGTGGGAATTTATGATAATTTCTTTGAACTTGGGGGGCACTCTTTACTTGCTACCCAACTGGTTTTATCTATTCGCAAAAACTTTAAAGTCGAACTTCCTTTGCGCGACTTGTTTAATGCAGTGACATTAGCTGACTTGGCACAGACGATCGAGCAATTACAACACCAGAACTCAAAACCATCCATTCCACGCATTTTACCAAGGAACAGAAAATGAAGATAGAAGAATTACCCTTATCTTATGCTCAACAGCGTTTATGGTTCTTAACTCAGTTTGAACCAGATAGTGCTTTATATAATCTTCCTTTCGCATTACATCTTAAAGGAAGTCTCCATCAAATAGCCTTAGAACAAAGCTTACAAGAAATTATTCAGCGTCACGAAGTTTTACGCACTAATTTTGTGACAATTGACGGACAAGCAAGCCAAATCATCCATACAAATATAACGTGGAATCTATCAGTCATTAATATCAAGCATTTATCTCCAAATGAACAAGAGATTGTTTCGCGGGAATTAGTACCAGAAAAAGCGTTGCAACCCTTTGACTTAGCAAATGAGCCATTGTTCAGAGCGACTTTGATAGTTTTGTCTGAGACAGAACATATTTTATTGGTATGTATGCACCACATCATCTCAGATGGTTGGTCGATGGGAGTGTTTTTCTCTGAACTAACGGCACTATACAATGCTTATGCTCAAGGCTTCGACCTGAGCTCAGCCGAAGGTCAGCGATCGCCTTTAACTCCTTTACCAATTCAGTACGCTGATTTTGCAATTTGGCAGCGAGAATGGTTGCAAGGGGAAGTGTTACAAAGTCAATTGAGTTACTGGCAAAACCAGCTGGCAGATGCTTCTACTCTATTAACATTACCAATAGACCGACCCAGAAAAGCAGTGCAAACCTTCAATGGAGCAAATCAAGAGTTTGTACTTTCTCCTGAATTAACGGAAAAATTAACTCGACTTAGCCAAGAACCAGGGGTAACTTTGTTTATGACGCTGTTTGCAGCGTTTAATGTTCTATTGTACCGCTATACTGGACAGTCTGATATTTTAGTGGGGACACCGATCGCTAATCGCAATCACGATGAAATTCAAGGGCTGATTGGCTTTTTTGTCAATACTTTAGTGATGCGGACTGATTTATCAGAGAATCCCAGCTTTAACGAATTGCTGATTCGAGTCCGGGAAACTGCAATGGAGGCTTATGTTCATCAAGATTTGCCTTTTGAAATGCTGGTAGAGGCTCTGCAACCGCAGCGGGATCTCAGCTATAATCCCTTATTTCAGGTGATGTTTATCCTTCAGAACGCTCCCATATCTCAATTTGAACTGGGTGGGTTAAGCATCAGTCCGATAGAAATCGAAGGTGTGCTGGCGAAGTTCGATCTGACTTTATCAATGGAGAATAAGGCTAGTGGACTGGTAGGAGTGTGGGAGTACAATACGGACTTGTTTGATGATAGTACCATTGAGCGAATGACGGGTCATTTTCTCACTTTGCTGGAAGCTATTGTCGTCAATCCAGGAACAAGAATTTCTCAACTACCAATATTAACGGAAGTTGAACAACATCAATTGTTAGTTGAGTGGAACAATACTGAAACGCCTTTAAGCTTTAGGGAAGAAGAAGTTCTCCAACCTCTAACTTTTAACATTCAACCCCCAAATTCTCTAACACCCAACCCTTTACACCTAATCCCTTCCTTGTGTCTACATCAACTATTTGAACAACAGGTAGAAAAAACGACCGATGCAGTAGCATTAGTGTTTGAAGGCCAACAATTGACTTACGGGGAATTAAACAACAGAGCTAATCAGTTAGCACATTATTTGCGATCGTTGGGAGTAGGAGCAAACGTGCTAGTGGGGATTTGCATAGAACGTTCTATGGAAATGGTGGTGGGACTACTGGGGATTCTCAAAGCAGGTGGCGCTTATCTTCCATTCGATCCAGAATACCCAGCCCAGCGGTTGCGTTTCATGCTCGAAGATTCTCAAGTGCCGTTCCTGCTGACTCTGAAACATTTAGTAGAATCTATTCCTGAACATCAAGCACAAGTCATTTGTTTGGATACCGATTGGCAAATAATTTCTCAATTAAGTCAGGATAATCTATTTTGTGATGTTGCGCCAGAAAATTTGGCTTATGTGATTTACACTTCTGGTTCTACGGGTAAACCTAAAGGTGCTATGAATACGCACAAAGGTATTTGCAATCGTCTACTGTGGATGCAAGAAACATATCAACTGACTGCTGATGATGTAGTGTTGCAAAAAACTCCCTTTAGCTTTGATGTCTCTGTATGGGAATTCTTTTGGACTTTGGGGAATGGGAGTCGATTAGTAGTTGCTAAACCTGGAGGACATCGCGAGCCTGAGTATCTAGTTGCATTAATCGACCAACAACAGGTGACGACTTTGCATTTTGTACCTTCAATGCTGCAAGTCTTTTTGGAAAGTCCAAACTTGTCTGGGTGTCACAGTTTGCAAAGAGTATTTTGTAGCGGGGAAGCTTTGAGCTTAGATTTACAGGTAAAATGCTTTGAACGTTTGGATTGCAAGTTACACAATTTGTATGGGCCAACGGAGGCGGCGATCGATGTCACCTACTGGGAATGCCAACGACAAACTCAACTAAATACAGTGCCGATCGGTCGTCCTATCGCTAATACTCAAGTATACATACTAGATGAGCATCTACAACCAGTACCAGTGGGAGTGGCAGGAGAATTGCACATTGGAGGTGTGGGATTAGCAAAAGGCTACCTGAACAGACCAGAATTGACTCAGGAAAAATTCATTCCCAACCCCTTTGAAAATTCAAGTGCAATAATTAAAGATTCAAAATTATATAAAACTGGGGATTTAGTCCGTTATTTGCCAGATGGAAATATTGAATATCTGGGACGGATTGATAACCAAGTCAAAATTCGCGGTTTTCGCATTGAATTAGGCGAAATTGAAACTCTCCTGAGTCAGCATCCCCAAGTGCAGGCGGTTGTGGCGATCCAGAGAGAGGATATTCCGGGGGATAAATACTTGGTAGCTTATATTGTACCCGAAAGGTCGGCGACACCCACAAGCAATGAAATACGACAATATCTGAAAACCCTGTTACCAGAATACATGGTGCCGAGTGCTTTCGTGATTTTAGAGGCTTTGCCTTTGAATTCTAATGGGAAAGTCGATCGCCGTGCCCTAAGAGCACCTGATTTCCACAACGAACAAAAAGAGAAATACGCAGCACCTCGCACGACCGTAGAG
>JBAVZX010000044.1:0-14571 GCA_049589015.1 Phormidium sp.
TTTAAAAGAAACGAGTGATGACTTGCGTGTTTCTGTGCGTAAATTAGGCCCTTCGATCGATCGCATTTCCCAAGGACAACTAATTCAAAACTTAGAAACCCTCTCTGCTAATGCAGTAGAAGCATCAGCTAATTTACGCAAAGTTTCTAACTCTTTAAACGACCCTACAGTTATTTTATCCCTGCAACAAACCTTAGATTCAGCAAGAGTCACATTTCAAAATGCCCAAAAAATCACCTCGGATTTAGATGAATTAATCGGCGATCCGAAAATACGCCAAAATCTCCGTAATTTGATTAATGGATTAAGCGGTTTAGTTTCTTCTACCCAACAATTAGAACAACAAGTAGAAGTAGCACAATTTTTACAACCACTGAAAGAAGCATCAAATGTCTCAGTACCTAATTCTATAGGTCACTTTTCTACCGATAATTTTCCCACTGCAAACAAACCCAATATTCCCACACCAGAAACTACAGCTAGTAGAAAAGATAGAAAACCTTTTGTCCAAAAATCATCTCACACTGCTAATTAACCGTTCGTAGTAGCGACTTCAGTCGTACCCCGTTCGTAGTAGCGACTTCAGTCGTTTCTTTACCTTCCAGAAGGACTAAAGTCCCCACAACAAACAAATGGTTTTATTAAACAATTTTTTGGTACTAACCAATTAAAATTAGCCCGAAAAATTTCGACATAGATTCTACCTGCAATACTCCCCGCAACCGCTTCATGAGGGCCAGTAGGTTCCATGTCTCTGAGTTCTCCGTCAATTAGTTCGTAGCGGGTATTATCACCGTATTGGGTGATAAATTCTTCAAAGTTTAGTAGTTTGCGTGGGGTATAAGTCATTTTTTTAACCGCGAAGACGCGAAGGACGCGAAGAAAGAGAAGAAGGTGTTTTTATAATTCATTTAGTATCTGGATAAATTTTCAGTTAAGCCCAATCTTCGTTATCATTATCACGAGTTTTATACACCAATCCTTTGGCATGAATTTGACGAGTAGTTGCAAAAAGTTGTTCTTCATCCATTTGCCATTTTTGCAAAACTTTTTCTAAGTCGTTTTGAATATCTTTTGCGCCCGGAAAACCGCGATAGCGAATTTTTAATCGGGCTAATTCTGCCATGTTGTAGTCAGTTGGATCGTTTTGTAATAGGCGATCGACAATTTCGCGATCGCCTTTATATAAAGGATGTTGTTGTTCTTGATTTTTCATAATCATAATATGTCCGGTTTTATTGGTAATGGTAAGGGCGGGTTTTGTTGGGACATTAATTGTGGGAATCTAGGATTATTTTCTAAACCCGCCCCTACGAACTCTTGATTAATTACCCAATTTTTCAGCTAAAAGTTGCTCAAAAACTTTGTACATATCTTGGGCAAACTTTTCTGTATTCCACAAAGGAGAGAGAGTTTCTGGTTGTTTAGATTGTCCCAATTTTTCTTTAATTGATTGCCGAAATTCTTGGTCTTTTCCTAACTTAATTCCCTGTTCAATATATTCTTCCCAACTGTTAGTGATACATTCGTTCAGAGAGAGACTTTTTAAGAAAGAGTAACCCATTCTGGAAAGATAAGTTTCACCGCTTTTGGTAACTACTGGTAAATTAAACCACAATGCTTCTAAATTGTGAGTTCCGCCATTGTAGGGATAAGAATCTAGCATAATATCTGCTACTTGATATACCTGGCGATGTTCTTCTTCGCTGGCGCTACGAGACATAAATTTAATGCGTTGAAAACCGACTCCCTGTGCTTGACATTCTGCTTTATAAGCTGATTCAATTACTTTAAGATCGCCCGTGTGACCTTTGTAGAATAAAACGCTGTCAGGTACTTGTTTGAGAATTTTTACTTGTGCTTGAATCTGTTCTTGATTCAATTTATAACCGGGTGCAACGCACAAATAAACTATCTGATCTTCAGCTATTCTTTGAGTTCTTCTTGCTGCTTTCTTATCAACTGGCGTAGATTGAAAACCACCCACAGCAACGAAAGAATCTGGCATTCTTACTAACTGTTCGCGGTTATATTTTTCTCTGCCTTGTGGGTGAGTATTCCAGTCACAAAGGAAGTAATTACTTTCTTTGGTAAATGGCGCTTCAAAACCTAACCAAGATAAACAAACTGATGCAGGTTGATGATAGATAACTTCTACTTGGGTGGGAATTGTGGAAGAGTCTAATTCAATCAAAATATCTAATTCATCTTGGGCGATATCTTGGAGGATTTGGTTAATATCAAATTCGCCGTTTGGGTTTGCTTTTGGGCGATAAAATTTCGCAGCGGCGCTTTCAAAAATTTTGGTGCGATCGTCCGGTTGGCGATCGCCCATAAAATACAAATACAAATTAGGTGTTAATTTCCCTAACTCTGTAATAATATCTGCACTACACCAACCAACAGAATGTCTAGCAAAATGGGAAGACATTACCCCAATTTTCAAATTGCTTGTTGGTAATTGTTTTTTCTCAGGTTGGCTGATTTGAATTTGTTTAGCGGCAATAATTTGTTCGGCATATTTCTTGCCAACTTCCTGATAAAGTTGGGTGTTTGCTGCTAAATCATCCCGTAAATAATGGAGATTGAACAGGATATGGCTGTAAAGGATGCTTAACTCTATATTATTAATTTTTTCGAGTTGATTGTAAATTTCTGGTTCAATTTCTAGAAACTTTTCTCTAGCTAATTGAGTTAATCCTGATTTGACATAAGTACCAATAAAAGTGGATGCAGCAACTAAGTGATTTTTATCTTTACTTCTCTCTAAATATATCGCTGATGCTTGTCTTAAAGCTCCAAAATCCGAAGCCCTGACTGGACAGCTAATTAATTGCGATAAATAAAGATGGGCAAGTTCCAGTTCAGAATTAATTTCCAATGCTTTTAAAAGACTGTTAATTGCTATGTTAAATAATTCCCCGCTAATTTCACCATCTTTTCTAGTTTTGCGATATACGATCGCTCCCAGATTGCTGTAAGCTTCACCTAAATCTGGTTGTAATTCAACCGCTTTTTGTAATTCTTTAATTGCTTCGGCAAACTTATCTTGTTGCCCTAACGCTGTTCCTAAGTTAAAATGATATTCAGCAGAATCAGGTTTAAGGTTTACTGCTTTCTCGTAATTAGATATTCCGGCATCTATTTGATATTGGTCTACTAAAACACTGCCTAAATTATTGTATGTTTCGGCATCATCTGGGTTTAAAATAATTGCTTTTTCCAACTCTTCTTTTGCCGCATCTAATTTCCCGACTTTTCGCAAAGCAGAGCCTAAATTCAGATGGGCTAAATGGTAGTTTGGTTGTAATTCAATTGCTTTTTCATAATAGTTAATTGCTTCCGCAAAATCACCCAGTTTACCGATCGCCGTTCCCAAATCATTTAAAGTTTCCCCATTCACAAATTTGGGTTCTAATAAAAATGCTTGCTTCCGGCACTCAACCACCTTTTCCAAATTGTCTAATTGCAAATAAATATTTGCCAAATTCCAATAAGCTGCCCCGATATTTGGGTTAATAGCAATTGCTTTTTCTAAACTGATAATTGCTTCTTCATTGCGCCCAAGTTTAGAAAGTATACTACCTTGATTAATATAAGCTTCGGCAAATTCTGGATTTAATTCTAATGCTTTGGCGTAAGCTTTCATCGCCGCTTCCATGTTGCCTTGCGTTTGGAAAATATTACCCAAAATCTTGTGATTTGGGGCAAAATCTGGTTGCAGTTCAATTGCTTTGTGGCAAGATGCGATCGCCTCTCGAAACTTCCTTTGCCAAAAATAAATTTCAGCTAACTGATAGTGTACCTCTGCAAAATCTGGTTGCAGTTGCAAAGCTTTTTGATAGCTGGCAATAGCTTCATCTAATCTTTTTTCTGTTTTCAGTTGATTGCCAGTATTGCAGAAATTTTCAGCTGTTGGGGAGTTCACTTGCGATTGCATCTGGTGAAAATAGTGAGTAATGACTGAGGATGAGAGACTGAGAATTTAACTTTGTGGGATGAAACACTTAGAGAAATTCCCATTCCCTAGTAAAGTTAACACTAAACAGTCAATTGTGATCTGTCAATTGTCATTTGTGTTTTTTATTTCCAAATGAGGAATGACCGATCGCCAAGGACTAATTACAGCAGTTTACCCCATGAATGAGATGGACGCTACTAAAGTGATGAAACAAATGGTCGGCAAAGCAGCAGCCGATCGCGTAAAATCAGGTTCTATTATCGGTTTGGGCACTGGCTCAACAGCTGCTTTCATGATTGAATATTTGGGAGAACGCCTAAAATCTGGCGAACTCACAGATATTGTCGGCATTACCACCTCGTTTCAGGGAGACGTGCTCGCCAGACAACACGGCATTCCCTTGACAACATTAGATGCAGTTGACCATATTGATATTGCGATCGATGGTGCCGATGAAGTCGATCCAAATTTAAACTTAATTAAAGGCGGTGGTGCAGCCCATACCCGTGAGAAAATAGTCGATGGTTTAGCCGATCAATTCATTGTAGTTGTGGATAGTTCCAAGTTAGTAGATAAACTTGGTTCAACATTTTTGTTACCAGTAGAAGTGATTCCGATGGCATACGCGCCTGTGATGCGTGCGATCGAAAAACTAGGCGGAAAACCACAATTAAGAATGGGTGTAAAAAAAGCCGGCCCAGTAGTTACCGATCAAGGAAACTTTGTAATTGATGTCAAATTTGACTCAATAGATAATCCAGCGGAATTAGAAAAAACCCTGAACAACATTCCCGGTGTTTTAGAAAACGGTTTGTTCGTAAATGTCACCGATTTAGTATTAGTTGGTGAAGTAAAAGACGGAAAACCAAGCGTTAGAGAAATCAGCAAATAAACCATCTGTAGGGTGCGTTAGTGCAACGTAACGCACCATTTCCCCATGTTTCCAAGATTACTCAGCAAACGCTTGGATCAATTAAGTCTTTGGGAATTCGATCGCGATCGATGTAACTGTTAATCTCATCTTGCATATTAATTTAAGGGAATTTCAGCCAATTTTTGTTATAGATGGGCTGCTATAATTCAATTTAGTTGAGAATATAGTAATATGAATGATCCACTTTTGCAGCGAATTACGATCGATCTAAATATCTGTCATGGCAAACCTTGCATTCGGGGATTGCGTTATCCGGTTGAATTTATTTTAGAGTTACTGAGTGCAGGAATGAGTATTGAAGAAATTTTAGCAGATTATGATGATTTAGAACGGGATGATATTTTAGCAGCTTTACTATTTGCTACTCGGTTAACTCAGGTGAAAAGTATTTATAAAATTGCCCAATGAAGTTTCTTGTAGATGCTCAATTACCAGTGCGTTTAGCCCGATTTCTCCAAGCGGCTGGTTATGATACGATTCATACTAGAGATTTGCCATTAAGCAATGCAACACCTGATACTGAAGTTAACTCTATTTCAATTCAGGAATCACGAATCGTTATTACTAAAGATTCAGATTTTTTTGATAGCTTTTTAATCCATCAAGAACCTTACAAGTTACTTTTAGTGACAACTGGCAATATCACAAATGCAGAACTTGAGGCGTTGTTCCAAAATAATTTACCTCAGTTAGTTCAATTTTTTACTCAGCACTCGCTAATCGAAATGAGTCGCACCGCACTCATTGTACATCAATAATGTTATTTTGTTTCGCGTCTTTCCCTAGATGTATCGCTGCGGTGTGTTTTGCAGTTTAACTGTTGCTTGCATCATAGTTCAATTGCAATTTGGTGTAGCAAATTAACCGCTAATCTCGACAATACTCTCGCCTTCTTGTAATAACCTTAAGGCATTAGGAAAAGTTTGGATTAAAATTTGGCGAAGATTTCTATTTGTGACGTTACCACAAGTTACCCAGAGAATTTGCGGTGGAATTCCCAAACGAGTTACGAGATCAACAAAATCGCTATCTTTAGTAATAATCACAGCATTAGCAGTACGGGCAGCTGCAAAGATTTCTGTATCTTGGGAATCTCTTAAGCCTAAATCCTTAATAGCAATAGCATTTACCCCAAAAGTAGCAGATAACCAAACTGCTATACTCGGTGGAAGTTGGGCATCAATCCAAATATTCATGCTGTGATTCTAGGAAATTCGGTGCGACGTGCTGCAAACAACAAACAAGCTTGAATATCTTCAGCTTCTAAATCAGGAAAATCTACTAAAATTTCCTCTTTACTGACATTATCAGCCAACATTTCTAAAATATCACTAACTCGAATTCGCATTCCTCGAATACAAGGTTTACCGCCACATTGTCCCGGATTTTGGGTGATACGATTAAGTAAAGGAGAAAGTTGAGTCATAGTTAAATTGCAATTTGTTGGAACATCTAAATTGTAGCGAGAGTGGGCGATATTTATTTTAAATAGTTCTTACTCTGATAATCCCAATTGTTTCTTTACTTCCGCTAGCGATATTGAAGGTTTATCTGCATCTTCCTGCTTGGCATTTCGCAAATCAATCAAATCTTCTAAATCTTCTAATAGTTCTTGCAATGCTTGAAATTCCTCGTAAGGGAGAACAACAAATTCTTTCTTGCCGTTTTTGGTTAAATACTCTGGGTGTAGTTCGATCGCCATTCTATTCATCCTCCATCTTCTGAAACTGATATAATTTTAGAAAATACTTCCGGTAAAATGGCGGGGATACTTCCTAATCGGAAATCTTTAATATTGCGAGTAACGATATAATCTACTCCTACACCAGCCCCCGCCCCATAAGTGACCGCATCTTCAAAATCCTTAAAGCCACTGGAAAAAGCCGTTCGCGTAGCGTGCCGTTAGGCGTATCGAATTACTGCATCTGTTACGCCAGCAGTTACCATTTTAGACATCAAATTCATCAGCACTTCCTGACTTTTTTCCTTGCCCAAATGTCTTCTCAGTAAATAGAAGATATTGGTAATACTATGGGCGGCTATATATCCTTCTACTTTACCTTGTCCAACCGCATCAAGTGCTAAAGCCGAAGCTGCGAAGAAAGGCTGTCTTTCTAATAAAACATCAAGCACGACATCGCTATCAAATAACACTCGTTTCACTGATATTTTTCCTCTAGATAGTCGATATACTCTTCGCGTAAAGCTTCATCATTTGGGATTTCTCCAGTTGATTTAATCACTCCCACTAAGCTTTGAGTCCATGTAGTCAATTGCAAAGATCGATCTGGTTCTGGTAGATGTTCAAAAAATTCTGCTACCGCTTCAGAAAGGGAAACATTACGCGATTTTGCCCAGTTTTTTGCTTTGGCAATTAAGGTTTCATCTAGGCGTAAGGTGAGTTTTGTTTGCATAGAATAATAATTGACGTATACTATATATATTATAGTACGTCATAAATAGATTCTTGTTTAAGTTTTTAGTCGTTGTAACCTGTTTCTTGGAGAATTTCATATAGCAATCTCCATAATTCTGTCTTTATCAGTTATATCAATTAATTCAACATCGACAGATAGACAACCTTCAATTGCTTCGTAGAGATTTTGCAGCAATTCCTCAAAAGTTTCGCCTTGGGTAGCGCAACCAGGTATAGAGGGGACTTCAGCCCAATATCCGCCTTCTTCTGCTTCGTGAATGATGACTTTAATTTTCATCGGTTTATTAACTTATGATTAATTTTTTGCGCTCTCATTTATTATATAGAATTAATTGCAATCATTATAGCCCATTAATCTTACTTGTGTTAGAATGTGCAAGTAAAATCTCTGTTGCGTTTATACTTATGAAAACTGTAAACGTTAAAGAAGAAGCCCACCGTCTGATTGACAAATTACCAGAAAATTGCACTTGGGATGACTTGATTTATGCAATTTATATTAGGCAAGGTGTAGAAGCTGGTCTTACTGATGTTAAAGCTGGTAGAATAAGAACTATGGAGGAAGTGCGAAAAAGACTTGGATTATCAACGTGAATATTTATTGGACAGATAACGCAATAGAAGACCTGATAGTAATTAGAGAATACATTGCTCAAAACTCAACTGAATCTGCTGATAGAATCATCGATAATTTGACTAATCGTTCAGAGCAGATTGCTGCTTTTCCTTTTTCTGGTCGCATTGTGCCAGAATATGAAGATGAGCAAATTCGTGAAGTAATTGAAGGCTCATATCGGATTATTTATTATGTAGAATCAGAACAAGTTAGTGTAATCGCAGTTAGACATGGTTCGCGACCAATTACATTACCGGAATAATAAAGTATTATTTAGTTATTTCATCTTCAATTAGGAAATATTTTAATACAGAGTTAATCGCAACCATCTTAGTTAGCCTGCGATTCAAATTGCAGGCTAATAGCGAAAGTCCGTTTTAACGGACTGCAATTTTTGTTGTGGTTTTTAGTCGGTTTTAACCGAGTTTTGCTATCAGCCCGGAAATTGATTTCCGGGCGGGTTTGGGCAAAATTTATTTTAAATCTTCCTCTAGTTATGAATAAGCGTCGCTGAGATAGGGTTTTGGGTGATGCGATTAAGTAAAGGAGAAAGTTGAGCCATTGTTGAATTGCAATTTGCTGGAACATCTAAAATTTAATGTTTTTGTAGAAGAGGAGATTAAGCAGCTTTCCTAATGTTCCAGAATGCCGCAACCTTTTCTTGCCACTTTTCCCAATATTCATTCACTTCTTTTGGTTCCATTAAGGTTACATCTGCTCCTTCAGGAGTTGCAAGAATTATTAAAGCATGGTTGATTCTGACTTGGTATGGTTCGCCGTATTGACGATTTAATGCACCAATATAGCCAGCGATTTGTAATTTTGTTTCCTCATAGATAGGCTTAATGCGATCGGAAAATTTGAATTCAATTGCACAAGGTAAGTAATCAAAACTGCCAACACAGTCCACTCGACCTGCGTAGCCTTTGTAGAAGTGAAAAAGGTTGCCTTCAACTAATCTGATATTGTTAAGCTTTTCTAATTCAGGCAGTAGTGATTGCCAGTGAAATTTAATTAACTCAGGGCAGGGGGTTTTTTCATCCAAAAAGTAACGTTCAATGTGACGATGACCCATTCTTCCAATTTGAAGAATTTCGGTTGCTTCAGATCCTTTATTAATTCGCCACGTTGCTAATCGTGCTTTTTCGGCTGGGGATCTAGTAATATCTATAATAGTCGTCACGCTTGGAAGGCTATTACCAAAATCATCGGCAAGATGTCCGATGCCGTCTTTGCGAACGGCTTTGGCGGATTTGCGGGGAAGTGGATGAGCAGACCAATATTTTTTGTTCATATACGTCTCCAGAACCATTAATGTGTTGTGATGTTATTGGATCGCTAAAGTCTCGACTACACAGGTAAAGCCTGCTTACACTGACTAAAGAAACTTGAACTGATTAACCCCAGCGCCGTACTAGTACCAATGAACCATTGCGAATAACTCCTATGCACTCCTGATTTAAGGCTTGTTGTAAGTGAGTCGCATATTCGAGAACAGTTTGCCAATGTTCATTTAAACATTCGGCATTACACCAAGAGATAATCAGCCAGTTGATCTCCTCTTCTATTTCTTTGGCTTGGTTGGTGTAGGTTCTTGTGACTTGTCTGGAATTGACAACAGAGAATAATTCCTTCATCCGGCGGACTGTCAGTTTTACGTAAAACTGGCTATCCGGTACTATAATTGCCAACCAATCAGAAAATTCATCAGCATGGACAATAGGAAGTTTTAACTCACTCATAAGCATTCGGCTCCTTGTGTAAGCTTGTGTCACATATAGCGACAATATAATTTACTATTAGTCACATTGTCAATCGTTGGCAGAAATTTATTGGTTATTCTGTGTACAGGGTGATAGAATAAAGCAAAATAGAAGTCACATATACGTATACAGATAGCCAGGAAACATGGAGCGCAAGGAATTCTCTGAAGCAGTTGACAGGCTCACGCCTCAACAGAAGAAGGTATTGAGTCGAGTTTTAGCTAATGAGGCAGATTCAGCGATTGCTCAAGATTTAGATATCCAACCATCAACTGTCAGGAAGCACGTTGAGAGGATATATCGAGTTTTTAATCTCACTGGCGAATTTTCTGATGACCGTCGATCAAGACGTAATGACTTGTTAAAGCTAATTAGCAAATACAATCCTGATATAGTGAGCGAAGACAATGCTCTAACTATAAAGGAGAAGATTGATAATTGGAGTCTGCCTGCAAATCCATTTATTCCTCTAACTGGCAGAGTAGTAGATAGGCGATATTTCTTCAACCGAGAGCAGGAAATCCGCCGAACTTTTGATCTTCTTAATAGCGGTAGTAGTGTTGCTTTGATAGGCGAAAATGGTATTGGCAAATCTTCTCTGCTTTATACCATTTGCCAACAGGCGAAAAATCAACTTCATTATTCCCGGCATCCAGTCTATTTAAATCTGCAACCGCTACAGAATGAAGATGACTTCTATAGCGACCTTTGTAATCAGGCAAAAATAGGTGAACCAGATCAACCAATCAGAGGCTATCAGCTAGTTCGAGAGTTACGAAAACGTCCACTGCTTCTTGGTTTGGACGAAGTAGAAAATCAAATGGTATTTACTGCTAAAGTACGCTCACAACTGCGCGGTTTAGCTGAAGGTAGTGATGCCGATGCCCCATTACGTTTGGTTTTAGCGGCTAGTAAATCTTTAGACTTGCTTTTTCAAGATGAAGGCATGACATCTCCCCTTGCAAACATCTGTATTGAGGAGAAACTTGATGTTTGGGATGAGGCTACCAGCCGTGCTTTCATTGCTGAACGATTAGCTTCCACTTCTGTGACTTTTAATGACGAGGAAATTACACATATAATAGCAGAAAGTGGTGGTCATCCACAAAAACTAATGCAGCAATGCCATAGAACATACGCCCGTTATATGGAGGGGATGCAATGAACCAACATCATAGTCGTGTTCCGCGCTTAGATTTGGCTCCCAAATTGAGGCGACCTCTTTCGTTGTTAAATCCTTTGGATTATCTAAGGTTGTTGTACTGGGTCTTTTTCTTCCCTCAAGCTTTAGGGTGGTATCTCGATGAAGAGCAGCCTAAAAGAAAGTCTATTCCTAAAGGACAAATAACTTGGCAGCAAACATGGGAGTGGTTACGCAAGAACCAGAAGGCTCGTCAGTTAATCCTGCAAAGTTTGGTATTGACAGTTCTGACATGGCTATTTCTGTGCGGAATTTTGCAGAAGCTCGGCAACTCAATTGAAGGGTTGCTGATCACACAAACAGCCTTATTCATTGTATATTTAAGCCTACTAATCGGCTTCATTGGTACTTGGTTAATTGGTCAAAAGTACGGAATTACTTTAGCTGTAGCATCGGGTGTAGCATCCGGCACAATTTCTGGAATACTTTATGCTCCTTTATATTTATATTTAACTCTTGATAGTACGATAACTAGCCTGTTATCAAGCGTATTCAGATTTTTTAAACTTGTAGTAGTAAATCAAACTATAGATACCTTAGCAGTTAGTGTCAAATACGGCATTTTATTAGGTATTGTATTTGCCCTAGCTTGGGGAGCCGCATTAGGCGTAGTGTCTGGGGTAGCATTTGGGCTGCGACGTTCTTTCCTAGAATTTAGCTTGTTATCAACATTACTCAATTTTATTTGGAGTCTTATAAAGTATGGATTGGCGTTAGAATTTTTCTATTTAGAAATTTTATCTATCTTGTGTTTTGGCTTATGCTTTTTTCTGGCATCAAATGTAGCAATTTTACGTATAGAGGCTTGGATTTTAAGTTTACTTTTTTCCCTAAAATCATCTAGTAATGGATGTTGGCTTATATTCAATGTAACCCCAATTCCTATTCCCTTCCTGTCTGCTCGGTTAAAAAAATGGCTGCGGCAGGATTGGGAAAGTGGTCTGCATAACGCTAATGAATTACTAAAATACTCTCTTCAGTTTTATATTGTAACCAACGCTATTAACGAATTAATTTTAACAATTAAAGAAGAAGATAAACTTATATTCCGAATTAGTCAATTGACAGAGGCTCCTTACGATTGGAGGTTGGTTGATTGGCTCTCAGACAAGCTACGTAAAGAAGCAGAAATATACAATTTTGATGATTTACAATCCACTTCAAGTATTACAACTAATGCTGCTATCGCTATTACTGGATTCAATGATCTTTACATGGCAGCTGAGCTTAAAGAGGATAGTAGAACTATTAGAAGAAAACCTCTGCACAATGCGGTAAAAGTATTCAAAATAGTGCGTTCTCTTCCTTATGGAGAGGAAGTGTTTATCTTAACTCGAACTCTGGCAACTTTAGCGGATGCTAGTGAACTAGCTAGTATTGCTTCCTTGCAAATGCCCACTTTTCCCAAGCAGACCTTTTTACGTTTAGCTACTTGGGAGGTAATAGCTGATTTGTATAAAGTAATTGAAAACGCTAGAGTTATCCAGCGTATTATATTTCGCTCAGTAAGAACCTCTGCTTTAAATGAGGCGCTGGAAATATTAAAAAATATTCAGGATAAATTAAAGATATTGCCTGAAGCAGAGCGAGCGTTGATAGGGTATATAGTCCAGACTTGGGAAGCTACTTTTTTGAAAGTAGCTAATGAGTTAGGGGAAATTTTTATTAAAGAAACTGTTCGTAATCCCTACGTCCTCATCAGTCCAGTTCAGGGAAAGCTTTTTGTTGGGCGGGAAAATATATTACGCCAGTTAGAAGAGCTTTGGATTTTATCAGAGCGACCAAACTCTGTTGTTTTATATGGTCACAGAAGGATGGGAAAAACTTCTATCCTCAATAATGTAGCTAATCATTTAGGAGCAGTATTACAGGTAGCATACATTAACTTACAAACCTATAATTTTCAAGGAGTGGGGGAAATGCTAATTGCTATTAGTGATGCTATTTCGTCTACAGTAAAGATTCTACCTCCTGCGGATGCAGATCTTTTAAATCTTCCCCAAGCTACCTTTATACGTTACTTGAAAAGGATAGAAGCCAATTTGGGTGAGAAGGCTTTAATCATAGTTATGGATGAATTTGAGGTAATTGAGGAAAGTATTAAGCGTGGAACACTCGATAAAAACTTTACAGGATTTTTGCGTGGATTAATGCAAATGAGTCCCAAAATAGCTTTTTTATTTGCAGGTTTACATACTTTAGAGGAGATGACAGAAGATTATTTCCAGCCCTTCTTTGCCAGCGTTATTCCTATTCGAGTTAGTTTTCTAACACCCAAAGCAACTTGCAAACTTTTGGAAGAGCCAAGTGAGGAATTTCCTCTTCGTTATACTCCAGAAACACTAAATAAAATTTATAATCTAACTGCTGGACAACCCTATATAATTCAGCTACTAGGATCTCAGTTAGTTCACCGCTACAACGATCAAGTTTTTGAACAAGAAATTTACCGTGATCCTATTTTTACTACAGAAGATTTAGAAGCAGTTATAGATGATCCTAAGTTGTTTAGTCTAGGTCGTTACTACTTTACTGGTGTTTGGGGTCAAGCAGCGCAAGGTGCATCAGGACAACAAACAATACTCAGATCGATCGCACCTCACCCAGAAGGACTTAGCATAGATGCGATCGCACAAGCCACCAACCTAGACGAAACAACCATACAAGAAGCCCTCAAAACTCTCAAACGCCATGATGTAGTTAAAGAAATAGAAGGACGCTGGCAAATAATTGTGGAACTATTTCGGCGTTGGGTTGTTAATTTGTAAATTAAAGAAGTGCGATCGCAAATCCTAAACATACAAAATTAGCGATCGCAACCTCTCCCCCTCCTCACCAAAATCTACATAAACATCTGCGTTCTAAAAAAGCCAAGCGCTGAAGCGCAACAACGTACATTTTTAGATGTTATATTTAAGCTAACCGATTAAAGGTAATCAAACTATGCAAATAGAATTAAAACAATTAGTTATTCCACCAGGAAATGTACTGCAACTAAAAGATATTAGTTGGCAGAAGTTTGAGGACATTTTAGAGGAACTGGGAGAAAGTCGGGCAGCAAAACTTTCCTACAATAACGGCACTTTAGAAATTATGGCACCACTACCAGAGCATGAAGACGATAAGGGAATTATCGGTGATTTAGTTAAGGCGTTACTCGAAGAACTCGATATTGAATTTAGAGATCTAGGTTCTACAACTTTCAAAAATCAAATAATGGCGCAAGGATTAGAACCTGACACTTGTTTCTATATCCAAAATGAAGCAGCGATTCGAGGTAAGAAAAAAATCGATTTAACTGTTGATCCACCGCCAGATTTAGCAATTGAAATTGATATAAGTTCTCGCACTGCATTTACTAATTATGAAGGTTTGGGTGTTCCTGAATTGTGGCGATATAACGGGCAAAGATTACAAATTAATCTGCTGCAAGATGGCAAATATATAGAATCGGAAACTAGCCGCATATTTTCGCAATTTTCCCAGTTACGCGAGGTGATTCATCAGAAAGTTGAAGAGAGCAAAGTTGTGGGTAGAAATGCGACGATGAAGGCATTTCGTAATTGGGTAAGAGAGCAATTTTGACACTCTCCTACCTGAAGGTACGGAGATTCTTAGTTCATCGAGTCCACTTAATACAGAAAATTACTTTTCTGCAC
>JBAVZX010000045.1:0-4140 GCA_049589015.1 Phormidium sp.
GTCGTATCCAGATAGAAGGAGAAAGCGAGGATGAATCAGCTGAGATAAATTCATCCTCTCTGGCTGGATAAAAGTTGGTTGCTCAACCAAACAACATAAGTAAAGACTATGGGTAGCTTTGACAGGCTACCCTTTAATATTGAGGGAGGCGGTCTAAGATGTTTTCAGGAGAGTTTAATCTTTTCCGGCTCTGGCAGATTTATAAATAATTATTGTTGTTTACAAAGAAGTTCGCCTCATGTTTTCCCCAAAAACTACATTACTCGGTTTAAAAGCAGATCATTTTCGTCATCCTCTGGATTTGGAAGCGACTAGGACGCTGAAACAGCTACCAGGGGTAGATTTAATGGTTAGAAATGTCTTGGGTCCGGTGGCTGAACAGTTTTTTTATTTAGACAATATTGCGGCTAGTGTACTGGTAGGAGAGAAGCAGCTGCCGGAATTTCACAAGATGCTGTTGGAGGCTTGCCAAGTTCTGGATATGGAAGCGCCACAGCTTTATGTTCGCCAGCATCCGATTCCTAATGCTTATACTTTTGCGATGCGGGGGAAACAGCCGTTTATTGTGGTGCATACTTCTTTGCTGGAGTTGCTTTCACCACCGGAAATTCAAGCGGTAATTGCTCATGAGTTGGGTCATTTGAAGTGCGATCATGGGGTTTTTCTGACGATCGCAAATATTATGGTTTTGGCAGCGGGGCTGTTACCTGGCTGGGGGGGGATGTTGGCACAAGGGTTACAGCAGCAAATGATGCAATGGGTAAGGTGTGCGGAGTTTACTTGCGATCGCGCGGCGTTGCTGGCGACTCAAGAACCGCGAGTGGTGAGTTCGTTGTTGATGAAGTTGGCGGGTGGTTCCCCTTCTTTGGCATCACAGTTGAATTTGGATGCGTTTTTGGCCCAGGCACGGGCTTACGATGAAATTAGCAATGATGAAATGGGGCAAATGCTGAAAGAGGCGCAGACGGTAAATTTGACTCATCCTGTGCCTGTGTTGCGGGCTAGGGAGATCGATCGCTGGGCAAGTAGTAAAGAATATCAGGGCTTGCTAAAAGGTGAGACTATGCGTTATAGTGATAAAGCCGATTCCAAGGGCGGGTGGCGAAACTGGTAGACGCACTAGACTCAAAATCTAGCTCCCGTGAGGGAATGAGAGTTCGATTCTCTCCCCGCCCATAGGTCAATTTTTGCTTACTTTTTTGTGGCGATCGCAATTAAATCTTCTATCTTTTTAATATTGGGATCGCCTGCTAGGTAGCCGATGCCTCGATGGAGGTGGAGGCGGAACTGGTGGGCGAGGGTTTCTTTGTCTGTTCCTAGTTTGTCGTTGTGACAGCGTTGTTTGAGGGCGAGGATGAGGAGATCGGACATTTCGCCGCCGAATACTTTCCAGGTGAGTTCGACGTTGCTATCGCTGGGGATGGGTACGGGGGAGGGGATGCTTGGTTCGGCTAGGGAACGGCAAAATCCCCAACGGCATAAGATATTCCATTGGTCTATTTTGGTGTGGCGGCGCAGTTTTAATAGTTGGTCTTTGCCTGTTTGGGATAGTTTGATGGTGTTTATTGGGGGTTCCATAGATGGGGGTTGTCTGTTGGTGGTTTTAGGTTTGTTTTTTACCACAGATGTCCACAGATGAACACAGATGAACACAGATGTTCTTTTAGGTTGTCTGTGGGTGGTTGGGGTTAATGTTTCCGGCGATGCGTTTGATTTCTACTTTGGGGTTGCCGAAGTTTATGAGTAGGCAGATGGGTAATTTTGTGGCTTTGATGTAGTTTAGGCATTGGGCGTGTTCTTTGTCTGTCAGGGTTTTAATTGCTTTGAGTTCGACTAAAACACAGTTCTCTACTAGTAAGTCGGCTGCAAATTCTCCCACAATTACCCCATCATAATAAACTTTGATTGGATACTGGGGATGCACTTTTAACCCCAATTTACGCAGTTCATGTACTAAAGCGTTCTCGTACACTTTTTCTAAAAAACCACACCCTAATCCGTTTGATACCTGAAAAGCACGCCCTATTATCTTCTCAGTAATATCATTAATCTTCCATCTGTGTTCATCTGTGTTCATCTGTGGATATCTGTGGTAAAAATCTTAACTCTAAATCCTACCAAAAATACCCATCCTCGACAATTGTTTGGCGATTATTTGCATCATATTTTAATAAATATTCTCGTGCGATCGCTTCCAATTTCCTCAAGTTTTCTACCTCTATTTTTCCAATTTCTGTATCTGTAGAAAGCAATATTACTTGATGGCTAGCTGCGGGAAAATATCTCTCGATTAAGTTTTGTCTATGCGAGGAGTCTAATCTTCCTAATGGGGTGTCGATCGCAACTGGTAAATGTCTCCCTGATACTCTCGCTAATCCCCATAAAAATGAGATGGCTAATAGTTGTTTTTCTCCGGCTGATAACCGATGTTTGGGTACGGCTTTTCCTTGGGTGTCGTATAGGAAAAGGCTAAAGGTTTGGGTGTCTATTACGACGCGATGCACTAAGTCTGTTTTATGCAATAAGTAACAGAAGCATTGGGTTACTTCTTTTTCTAGTTTGTTGAGTTTTTTTAGGGTTAGTTTTTCTTTGAATAGTTTGAGGGTGTTTTGGACTTTTGCAGCTGAAGTAATGATGTGTTGATTGTTTCTTAGTTTGATGTGTTCTTGGCTGTATTGTTCGATTTCTTTACGGGTTCTTTCTAGTTCTCTTTTGCTTTCTTCGACGCGGCGATTTGCCATTTCTTTGGCGGCTTGGGCTTTGGCTAATTCTTTTTGGGCTAGGCGGACGTTTTTTTGCAGTTTTTCGTAGATTTCGGGGGAGGCTGCGATCGCTAATTGTCTCTCTAAAAATTCGATATCTCTCTCGATCTCTTTGAGTTGGTTGATTTTTTCTGCACCGAATTCTTCTTTGGCTTTTAGTTCGTATTTCAGCAAGTTTTCTAGTTGTTCAATTACTTCTAAGTCGGCTTGTAACCAGGGTTTTTCGCTACTGCTGGCGGCTTGTTCTAGTTCTTGGTATTCTTGGTCGAGAAAAGTTTTGATTTGCTCGATTTGTTTGGGTTTTAATGAGAGTTCTGTGATATAATTTAAGAGGCGATCGCTTCTCTTTTTTAAAGCATCTTTTTCAATCTTCGCCTGTTGTTGTTGGGTTTCTTTTTCGGCTTGAATTTCGATTTGGTTTAACAGCGGAGTTATTAAAGCTAATGGCAATACTCCAGCCGCTAATTCTACCAATGTTTGCCGGGTGGTGTTAGCTTGATTTTTCAGTTCGGTTTCTTGTTGATCTAATTGATTCCGTTCTCCGGCTATTTTTCCACCTTCAGAAATGAATTTTTCTTCAGCTAAACGCAGGGCTTTTTGTTTCTCTTCTAATTGTGTTTGACAGCTACCTTGTTCTTCGCTGGCGATGTCTCTTTCGACAATCAATTCTTTAAATTTAGTCTCTAATTTTTCCAGGGTGGCGAGTTCTTTTGCGCCTGCGATTTCTTTGCGTTTGCGGCTTACTAAAATGTCTAAATCTACTGAGAGGCGTTCGGCTAATTCTAAGCCTAAAAGGGAACGAATTGCATCCACAACTAAGGGCGGTGGTGTTTCTAATTCGGCGAGTTCTTTCACTTGTTCGCCGTCGAAAAGGAAGAGGTTAGAAATTCCTAATGGTAAGAGGGTTTCGATATATTCATCCCAAGCGTTTGTTAAGGCTTTGTCGGGCCACCATTCTTTGAGATAATGATCGTAAACGAGAATTCCTAATGTTTCTTTGCCGTCTTTGGGTTCTTTTTCCCAAAATCTGACGACTTTAAAAATTGTCGGTTTGTCTTCTTGGATATGTTCAAATGTTAATTCAATCCGGGTTTTTTCTGTGGGTGGGGTGTTGCGGTGTACTGACTGATTTAGGAATTCGCTGTAACTTAAATTTCCCCTGGTGGAACATTGGGCACGATTTCCATAAAGGGTGAGGCGAATGGCATCCATGAGGGTAGTTTTTCCGCCGCCATTCATGCCACCAAATAGGATGATTGGACGAGTTTCGCCATCAATTTCTGGGCGTAAATTGATGATGTTTTTTCCCAGGTAAGGGCCAAAGTTTTCTAAGGAAAGTTCGAGGAAGATCACGGTTTTTTGAGGGACTGGTTGGTAG
>JBAVZX010000046.1:0-3696 GCA_049589015.1 Phormidium sp.
GTTTTTTGGAAGCAAATAGTTCAAATAATGACCAACTGGTGAGTACTCCCACTACTACCTGGGGATGAATGTGGGAAAGAATGGGTACGCGAGACCAGAGATTGTTCCCTTGCAAAAGTCCAATTAATAATAATGGTAGGGCGATTCTCCCTACCCCTACCGCAGCAGCAGCTGAAAGCGCAGCAAGGAGTGCAATCATATTGACTGTTCTTTTAATCGAAAAGGGGAAACACAAGTTTTTGACTTAATGTTTCTTATTGTAAACCTTTTTTGTTGATAAGTTCTTATGTAGGCTCAAGGATAAATATGTTACACATTTTTATTTGTTAAACCATTACGGTTTACTTTCTCTTAAATCTAATTTTCGGCTAATGTTTATAATATAAACTTTACCCTAGTCAGCGAAAGTTATCGGTAATGGTGTTTTTCCAAATTGTTTTCCTAATCTTAATTAGCGGATCGATCGCCTTTTATATCACCTGTTCTCTCTGCACTCTGCAATTTTTCGCTCCTAGAGAACAGCTAATCAAACCTTCCGAAGAAGGAGTTTCGCTCTTGATACCAGTTTGTGGTATTGATGAGGGAGCTTATGAAAATTGGTCATCATTTTGTCAGCAAAATTATCCCAAATATGAAGTGCTGTTTGGAGTATTAGACCCGAACGATCCAGCAGTTCCTTTGCTAAAAGAATTAGAGGAGAAATATCCCGATCGCGTAAAGCTATTGATTGGACTAAAACCGCGAGGTATCAATTACAAAGATAGCAATTTAAGTTATCTTTTAGAAGCTGCTCAACATGAAATCATCATCTTTGCTGATAGTGATATTCGAGTAATTCCTGATTATATTAGCATTGTTACTGCTCCCTTGCAAGATCCTAAAGTTGGCATAGTAACTTGTGGATATGTCGGCAAAAATCCCCGGACAATAGTAGCAGCTTTAGCTTCCTTTGGTCGGTGTTTTGATTTTATTCCCTCGGCATTAATTTCTGCGGTTATTGATGACGGTTTTCGCTTAGCTGTTGGCCCAACAATGGTAACTCGTAAATCAACTTTATCAGAGTTTGGTGGGTTGCATTTAAACCGGATTGGTTCAGATTATAATTTAGCTAAACGAGCCGTAGAAGCTGGTTATCGAATTGAGTTTTCTCAACATATTTTAGAGTCGGATACAACTGGCGAAAGTTTTTGGTCATTCTTTCAAAGAGAGGTACGTTGGGCGAGAACAATTCGTTTTAATCGAGGCTCACAATACTATGGTATGGTGTTTTGTTACGGTGTTGTGCATAGTATTTTGTTACTGTTTATATCGGGATGGCAAAGTTGGGCGATCGCTCTGTGCCTAGCAACTTTTTTGATTCGTTACATTCAAGTATTAATTGCCATCTTTAGTATGAACTGTCCCAAACTTTTACTGTGGCTTTGGTTACTTCCCTTCCGAGATATTCTTAGTGTAATTGTTTGGACGATCGGCGCTTTTGGACAACAAATATATTGGCGTGGCAGATGGTTAACAATTGAAAAAGACGGTTTAATCACTCAAGGGGATTAAGGGACTAGGAACTAGGGACTGGGGACTGGGTATTTGTTAGGTCGCTAGTAGTTGATTAATTAATGTTCAGCTAAAACCCCTGTTCCCTGTTCCTTTGTTTTTGCTTAACTTGATAAAATTAAGTCTTTCTCTTCCACTATCTGATAAGTTTTAAGTAAGTAATTGGGCTGAAAAAGAGTGATGAGATAACCCGCTACAATTAGGGTGATGGAACTAATCACAATTGGGATCGCAAAAGGCAAGTAAACTAGATGCAGAGGTTTTCTAATTAACATACCGCTGAATCTTTCCCAGAAAGCTTGAAGTTTACTTTTTGTGTCCAACATTAAAGTTGAGTAAGATTTTCCCGAAGTTGAAATTGCGGTTTTCAGAAGAGATTTTTGCCAGAAATAATCATGCCCCATGAGTAAAAAACGCCAGAAAAAATGCGAAAGTCCCGATGGTGGTGCATGATTAGCCTTAGCTTGCGGTTGTTGCCAAATTGTGTAACCTTGCTCAAGTAAGTGATAAGCATGAATTACGCAATTACCACGATACAAGGGGAGATCTAAGGGAATAGGATGTTTCAGAAAAAAATCTCTCCGAAAAGCAACATTATTCAAAAAGTATTGAGATGTTTTAGCTAGACTTTTTTTGCCGGAATATTGGGGGAAAATGTAACTTAAAGCCATTGCTGTACCATAGGGTCCACTGCCTCTAGTTACTGTTTCTCCAGCTACGATTTGGATGTCATCCGCCTGAGTAAAGGAAGTCAGGATATTTTTTAGCCAATCTGTTTGGTAGATGCAGTCAGAATCACAGTAAACTACTATTTCCCCTGTGACTAGTTCCGCCCCCAGCATTTTAGCTTCGTAATAGCTAATTTTGGCGTTGGTGTAGTGAACTTTAATCCAAGGGTACTGTTGACAAAGTTGTTTGAGTAACTCAGGAGGTGTATCACCACTTTCAATTAACAAGACCTCTTTAGCCAACTTGGGGGAGATTTCCTGATTTGCTAGTGAGTTAAGAGACTTAGCTAAATCCTTGGGATTAGCGTTCGCCAAATTTTCCGTTTCGATCACTATCGAAAAACTAGGTAACTTATGTATCAATGATGTTTGTAGTTGCTCCATCAGAAAAATTCTCCATCACACCTAATTAACAATTTATTATGAATATAATTTATTTTCTGTTGCGATCTTCTTGGAAAATGGTCACTCTGGCTATTGTCACAGGTTTTTTAAGTGGTGGTAGTACTGCTGGTTTGATTGCCCTGATCGGAAATGCTGTCAGTAATAATAGTCACATTCCATTGGCAGTGCTGGCTTGGGGATTTGTCGGGTTGGTGGTGGTAGTGTTGCTGACGAGTATTTTCTCTCAGGTGGTATTAATTAAGTTAGCTCAGGATGCCGTCTTCCAAATGCAGTTACAGTTGAGTCGGCAAATCCTCGCTTCGGAGTTAAGTCAGTTGGAAAAGTTGGGTACACCAAGATTGCTGGCAACTTTGACTGAGGATGTGCAAGCAATTTCTCAGGCAATTTTTAGTTTGCCTTTGATTTGCATTAATTTAGCGATCGTCGGGGGCTGTCTACTTTATATTACTTGGCTGTCGCCGCAAGTTTTGCTGATGATTTTGGTGTTGTTGGCGATCGCAATTAGCAGTTCTAATTGGTTTTTCAAAAAGGGCAGAAAAATGCTGGCTTTAGCCCGTGAAGAACAGGATTTGCTATTTAATCATTTTCGCACCATCTCCGAAGGAGTTAAGGAATTAAAGTTAAATTATCAACGCCGTCAAGATTTCTTAGTCGCTGAGTTAGAAGTTACTGCTGCCAATTTCCGAAGGCATAATTTCCGCGGTTTGTCCCTGTTTGCGGTGCATACTAACTGGGGTAAGTTAATCTTTTTCTTTGCTATTGGTGCTGTATTGTTTTTCCTGCCGAATATCATTACCATTAACCCGCAAACAATCACAGCTTATGTTTTAACTTTCACTTATTTGATTTCTCCAATGGAAACCATTGTGAATAAATTACCTTTGCTAACTAAAGCAGATGTAGCTTTAAAAAAAATCGAGGTTTTAGGTTTAGCTTTAGCTAGTCACGCTGAAGCTGAAATAGTAACGCTTAATTTTGTTGATTCTGCTAACTCAGGTTTAAACCCAAGTTG
>JBAVZX010000047.1:0-7495 GCA_049589015.1 Phormidium sp.
GGCGCAGAAACCCAATTAGTGCATCACTGACCTTTTCTGACCAATGTTCTTGGGGATAATGCCCCGCTTCCTCTATTTTGACTAATTCTGCATTCAGCATCATCGCTTTCAGCTGTTCCCCTTGAGAAAAAGGCAACCAAGGGTCTTTCATCCCCCAAACAATCAAAGTCGGCTGTTCCCACTGCTTTAACCCAGCCCCAATTTCTGCCCCTATTTCCGCCAATTGCAGGTTTCTTACTGTTGCTAACAAACTGCGACCCGCATCAGAACTTTTTAAGAAAGGACGGCGATAGACATCTAAATCTGCGTCTGAGATGCCATAACGACTGCCACCTTCTAAAGTCCGGTCAATTAACAGGGGGTCTTGGGTCAAGATATCACCCACAAAGGGCCATCCCAATTGTTGCAATTTCCAAGGTAACTTAGCTTCTGGGGAAACAGGAGCGCTCAAAATTGCCAAGCATTCAACTTTTTCAGGATGACGCAGGGCGTATTGAATGCCCACAGAACCCAAAAATCCTTGAACAACTAAAGAAAATCTCTCTAATTCCAGAGTTTCGATCAAACCAGTTAAAGCTTGAATAAAAGCATCAGGTGTATAAGCAAAGTCTCGACGGTCTGGTTTAGCCGAAAAACCACAACCAATCCAATCTGGGGCAATACTGGGATATCCTTTATCAGCTAATGCTGGCATTACTTGTGTCCAACTGAAGCTTTGGGATGGTATACCATGTAACAGCAATACTGGCAATTTGTCGCTTCTGCCCAAGGGTTTTGCTTGCCGATAATACCACTTGAGGGAACCTACTTCGATTGTTTCTTCGTTGGTGGTCACTCGATCGATCCTATTGCAGCTAGAGGTTTTCTGAGCTTACCTTTCAAGGGCACAAAGGGGCAAGGGGAGATTCAACCAACTACCAACTACCCATTACCCAATGTTGCGAATTTAGCTATAAATTGTTACACTATTTCGCCAAAATGAAGCAATATTTTAAGTCTAGGGAAGTACAACAGTGAATGCTGCTCAACAAGCCACTAGTATTGAAGTTGCGAGTAAAATTGCTGCCGTTGTTAATGCTTTTAAGTCCGAGTTTCCAGATGCTAAGGCAGACCTCAAACCCTGGCACAATGATGCTGATACTAGGGAGTTAATCGATCCTGATTCGATCGATATTGGTTTTCATCTTCCTGGCTGGAGTCGCAGATTTCAATGCCGAAGTATGCTGGTGCAAATTCGGTTTCACCAAGATCCGGTGGAAAGTTCACGGCGAGCGATCGGCATTGAAATAGCAGGTTTTAATCATCAAGGGTTAGCTTGGCGATTTTCCACAGTGGAAAATTGGAGTATCTTTGGTGAATATCAACCAGTCTCAGAAATGGAAGAGAAATTAAAGCGGTTTGGTAGACAAACCTTTGAATTATTTAATCCTTGAGATTACAAATTTGAGCAAGTTTCTGTTCCTTGACAACCGATCGGATATCCAGATTGGTAAGTAGTAGGACGTTTGCCGAAAATAGTATAACGATTGTCGCGCACTTGTTCGTAAAAGCGATCGCCCACCCACTTCATCCCAGGTAACGCCCGATAAACCGCCACAAAACCATTTCCTAAAGGCAATAATCGTCCAATTTCTTCCGCTGCATCGCTACCTTGCCAGCGTCTTTCCGGCAGATCAGCATCAATTAAAATCATCCCCATTTCACAATCTTGAGAAGTAATCCCAAACTGACTCAAGGTTTCTAAATCCTGCATGGGAGTGTAGCGAAACAGCTGACCCTGATCCAGGTTTTCCAAAATTTGTACCAACGTGACACAAAGATTACAATTGCCGTCGTAAATTACGTAGTAACTCATTACATTTACTCAGTGTTTACAAGTTAATCTGCGATCGCCCATCTAATCGCCGGACGAGAAGACACCACACCTTTATAAGAAATTCTGGTTAACGTACCAGGACGAAGACGAGAAAGATCCATCCGAAAAATCACTCTGCGATCGCTAAATCGAAATCTATAAATAGGTTCTTCATCAGAACTAGCTTCCCCCACACAAGAAGCAAATTCCGATTTTAAAGGCGCACTAAATTCCACAAACTTAGCCCCAGAGTTACTTACTTTCGCACCATTAGCAATATTACTAATATCAGCAATTACTGTATGTTCGCCCCCACCTTCATAACTCCGAAAAGAAGTCCAAAGTCGCATACTACTGGGGCAATTTCCCGATCGCCGATTCACATTAATTGTCGTATTTGGTCGATTCCCAGGAATTGTCGGCGCTGAATCTTGAGAATTTTGCGTAATCCCTGGAGTAGCTGCCACTAAAACAGATAAAATACCCAGGCTTAAAGTTAAACTTGTAAAGTTTTTCATATAAATGTTCCTCCCTAGACAGTCACTTAATCATAGAGACGCAAAAAATTCAGCTAAGTTTCATTAACATTTAGTTACAAAAATAGTTGATGCTGTTTTCCGCCTTTAAATACCATTCGGGCCATAGGCGTACCAGTACAGTAATTCATGAAGATGCCAGTTGATCCGCCAGGGGTAAATATTCACAAAAAAGCAGCTTTTTATATAGCTGCTGAGTTAATCTTTACTTACATAGCCTTAACATTTACGGACACACCTATTGATTCTGCTCACTATACCTCAGAGTTTTAATTATTCCTTCACTAACCTTTTAGAGTAGCCAAAGTTATTTAGTAAAGGGGAAGCTGATGGCTTCAGATCTAAAACAAACCTTGCCTAACCATCAGCTACTCGTAAGGCATCTATCATCTAGGGGTCGTTCTTCCATCATACTTTTTTTACCTCAAAATCCAAGTTATTAAAGTACAAAAAATGTAGTCTAACTTTTAAAATGTCACTTACATTTAACTCATAAATCAGCTACATTTTCTTTTTTAACTATCCAAATAGAACGCCAAAAACTCTAGTTATTGAGATTTTTTACCAATAAATCCCCATTAAGCTTGATTCCCAACTATCCGTGTTGCCGAACTACAGATAGTTTCACTAATTGTTGATTTTGTCAATATCTTTACTGTAACTTTTTTGAGATTAATAATTTTCTAATCTAAATCACACCAATATTGCCCACTACAGAACATCAGTTTGTCAGCCACTTAATTTCACTTCCGACAATGGACTAGCCATACTATTTCCATACAACCAGTCCAAAAAGTGTATTCTTAGTTACATTTCACCTTTTTGCATCACTTCCTGAAGGTGATGGCGAACTTCTTGCGCCTGTTGCATATCTGACTGCATTAACTTCTTAAACAATTCCACACAAGGCTCAGACCCAGTTTCTTGGGCATCTTTTATATAAGTTTCATAAGCCTTAATCGCTTCTGACTTATTTTGTAATACAGTCAACAAATCATATTCTAGATTATTGATGACTTGTGAATCGCTATTAACGGCCATAGCTTTTACCTCAACTAAATTTCAATACCACATTGACTCACCCAAAACTGTATTTCATCTGTCCAAAAGAGGATAAAAAGCTTAACCTTTCCGTTTTACAATTTCTATCAGTGCATAGATACTGTAGAGTCAGACATAATGTAATTGCAGCAAGTACTTTTCCGTTAATTAGCCTTATCAACGGATTATCTATCCCTGTAAGCAAACAGAAAACTGAGCATGACACAATTACTTGAAGAACTGAAACCAGCCCAACCAAATATCGTCAACGTTTTTCTCCCTTACTACCGGAACAATAAACGTAACATCCTTCCTTTTGCACTCAATCTTTATCAAAGAGCTTACTTGGAAGGGGAACGTCAAATTATTGGTAGTGACAACATTTCCTTTGTGGCAACTTGGTCTGTAAATAACACTATCTTACCAGCTGACTTAACCCGTTGTCGGTTACAATTTGATAGGAACCCTGATTATAGTTATGAACTTACGATCGCAAATTTTGAATTTGTCACTCATTTAATTGAAGCAATTCTCCATTTCCAACGAGATGGTATTTGGGATTTTCCCAAAGCTTTTTATTACAGGTTACTGCAAGTAAAACAATCCAAACAATAGACTCCAGGGGCAGAGGAGCAGAGGAGCAGAGGAGCAGAGGAGCAGAGGGGCAGAGGGGCAGAGGAGATAAATTAAAAAAATTCCCCCATCTCCCCATCTCCCCATCTCCCCATCTCCCCATCTCCCAGTCCCCAGTCCCCAGTCCCCCTAATTCAAACTAGCCAACCAATCTAACATTAATTGATTGACAAGTTCTGGCTTTTCATCATGAGGACAATGACCAGCATTAGGAATAGGAATAAACCTTAAACTTTGCCCATTTGTACTCAATTGCTGATAAATTCCTGCACCTTTAATTGGTGTCCAAGGGTCTTTTTCGCCCCAAAGTACTAACAAAGGATGCTGAACTTTTGGCAACAATTCTACAGGACTTGGGCCGGGAGGTGCAGTCAGAATAGAAGCAAAAACTTTTTGCGCCCCCACATCACAGGAAGGTTGATACAGCATCTCAACTAACTCCTCTGTGACAGCATCAGCATTAATATAAACCTGCCTTAAAGTGTTGCGAATTCGGTGTTTTTGGCGAATCATATTAAAAATGAACGGGCCAAAAGCTGGCGAACTTACTAACTTAGTAAAAGTTCCCATGACGAACCGCAAAGGCAAGTTTAACTCATCTGGGCGATGATTTAATCCCCCCGCACAATTAATTAAAACAGCACCCGCAGCAATTTCGGGATGATTCGCCACTACCATTAAGCTGAGTAAAGCCCCGATCGAATTACCCACAAATATGGTAGGTTCCTGAATGTGCGAAACGTAGAAATCCTTAACTAAATCTTGCCAAAGTTCCAAATTGTAGTTCAAAGGCGGCTTATCAGAACCACCAAAACCCAATAAATCTAAGGCAAAAACTCGATAACCACCTGCGGCTAACACCGGAATATTTTGTCGCCAGTGTCCAATCGAAGCACCAAAACCATGTAACAGTAACAGCGGACGACCGCTTCCCATTACAGTGTATTCTATTTTGTGGCCTTGCCAATCCCAGGTAAGTTTTTCTAACTGGCTGGCTTTCGTTAACTGCTGAGTTGTCACAGGATATTTATGAAGTTTCGTAAAGTACTATCTCTTATATGATATTATGTCGAGATTTACAGGGATTATATTCAGGAACATTTACTTAAGGAATTAAACTCAAGCTGTTTTGTCTTAGGGTGGCAGAGGAGAATCATGAATCAAGGTTTGTTCGCTTTACTAGGCAGGTTGGTTTTTGCTTCTGCCAGTTTGGTAATTATCCAAACAGCCGCCAATGCACAAGAAAGTCGGCTGTCCGCAGTTAGTGGTCAAATAGCAGAAAAAATTAACCAAGAACAAGTAATAAGTCAAAAATCGGGAACAAATGAACAAAATTTACGTCAGAGACGCACGAGAAGACAAAGGGTAATCAACAATGGCCCAGTTCCCGAAGCGGTTAGCGATGCAATAATTCAAAATTTGTCCCAACAGACGGGAATAGAAGTTTCTGCTTTAAAAATTGTGGAAGCAGAACAACAAGTTTGGGCAAATGGTTGTTTGGGAATTAGTAGTCCAGGGGTTCCTTGCGCGGAAGGAAAAGTTCCCGGTTGGGAAGTGGTAGTGGGGAATGCGACTCAACGCTGGGTTTATCGCAGTAATATGTCTGGTTCTTTGGTGAAATTAGATGCTATTGCGACTCAGAATATCGCCAAGCGTGCCGCTGCAACTACCGCAACTGCTGAGTCAGCTACTACACCAACGGAACGGCAAGCTAGCACTAGCGCCCGTCGCCAAACTACTCAATCAACGACTCAAACCCGCACTCCTCAAGGAACTGCAACCCGCACGCAACAGCAAACTACTACTAACGTGCGTCGTCAAACTGCTGCGCCAACAGAAGGGCAAACGGCAACTACCGCCCGTCGCCAAACTACTCAAACTACAACTCAAACTCGAACTCCTCAAGGAACTGTTACCCGCACGCAACGACAAAGTACTACTACTGTAAGTCGGCAAACTCCGGCAAAAGGTACGGGAGAATTTAGCCTCGCTATTTGGCAACCTGCGGCTAATTTATCAGAAGTAGTTGCTCGGATTTCAGTGATGTCGAAAGACAGCAATTTTGCCAATGAAAGATATATTGGAGATTACCGTTACCAGGTAAATCAAAGGGCGAAGTTTATTGGGGGGGTAAATCCGGGCGATCGCATCGTAGTTCGGTTGTATAATTATCAGAATCGGCTAATTGGATTCACAGAATTTGAAGTCCTACCCCAAAGAGCCTCAGTTAACATTATTTTCGGCAATCGTCCCTTAGTTTCTCGCATTGTTCGCACAGTTTACGGCGCAGATGTTGACGAAAATGCCGCTATTGATAGAGGCGCAAATACTTACGATTTCTACACCAATATTACTGGCCCAACAGCAAGTCAAGAAACTGTAGTTTTCCTCAGAGATACTCAAGGAATTGATAAAACTTGGTATCAAGTTGCTGGATTACCCATACCACCAGAAGCAGGAGTTTTTTCCAGTGCAGTTAGAGCAATGGAAGCCCCAGAACTCAGAGTTTTTCCGGCAGATTTACCCGCAAATATTACCGCTATTCCTGGTTCGCAAAAACCAATTGTAAATGTAGCTGGTAATAATGAATCTACTTTTAATTTAAATTCCGAAACGGCAACTAGTTCAACTCAAAGCACAACTCCCGCAACTACTGAACAAACTCGCGTCAACACGCAAACAACTAATTCGCAAGTTCAAGCAAGTTTTCCCGATGTACCTGCTAATTATTGGGCAAGAAATTTTATTGGCAGATTAGCAGAAAAAGGAGTTATTCAATGTTATCCTGATGGTTTATATCGCCCAAAAGCTTCGTTAACAAGGGCAGAGTTTGCGATTATTATTACTGGCGCTTTTAATAAAGATAAAAAGCGGGAAGTAGTCGCTTTCAAGGATGTCTCTAGTAATTTTTGGGCATATCCAGCAATTCGAGAAGCTTACGAGATGGGCTTTTTAGATGCTGATAGTCGGGGGAATTTTCGCCCTGATGAAAAGATTACTCGCTTAGATGTTCTGGTAGCTTTAGGTAAAGGTTTGAATTATGCTCCGACTGTGGCTACTGAAAGAACTTTGCGTGTCTACACTGATGGTGCTAGTATTCCAAAGGGCGATCGCACTTTAATCGCCGCAGTCACAGAACGAAATATTGTGGTAAATTATCCCAATGTTCGCTCTTTAAACCCTCAACGAGCCGCAACTAGAGCCGAAGTAGCAGCATTAATTTATCGCGCCTTAGTAAGTACCGGAGAAGTCGCTGATATTTCTTCACCTTACGTAGTGGGAGAAAATACTATCCAAAGACGAGAAACTACCCCCACTAGACAACCATCTAATAGCAATAGTCGCAGACAAACTCAGTCTCTAAGACGCACAAATGGTAATAGTAATTCCGCCAATACTTCTCGCACCCGACGTACTACTGTAGTAAAAC
>JBAVZX010000048.1:0-1687 GCA_049589015.1 Phormidium sp.
AAGTAGGAGAATTAAAGGGAACTGATTGGAGAGAAACTTGCTTTTGACTTTTGCGATCGAGAAGTAAATTAATCGTAGAATCAACTTGTTTGGCAAGGTTTCTCAAAGAAGTAAACAGCGTCGGCAAATAGTGGTCACAATTTGCCCACTTACGACACCTTTTTTCTAAATCTTGCATCTGTTGTTGTACAACATCCAATGTAACCAATATTTCTCTAGTAATCTCTCGACGTTCATCCAAGTTCCTTGACTCCAACACATCATCGAGAGTTTTCATTGCTTGGATTAAAGACAGAAGTGCTTCCTGTAGTTCGGTGCGAATTTTATCGAATTGTGGATGTTTTCCCCGTCCAACAATTACCTCTGTGAGGGTAATGATTTCTCTATACATCTCAGTTACTTTTTGAATTAGTAAAAGTAACCGATCGCCTTTTTGGGGAAAACCTTTGTGAGAAAATCGGACACCTTTCCAAAGTTGGCGAGTTTTTGCGATCGCAATTCCCGCTTTATACTGCGCTTGCGAAGTAACCGCATCCCATACTCGATCGTCGTCGCTCATCTCCTCTTTAAGCACAGTTTCCAGAAACTTTGTCAGAACACAATAGCTATTAGCTGGCGATAAAAAATACGATAAATGTTAATAAAACAACTAACCAAGGAATTTGATTGCTCAGAATTCCAATCCACAACACACTGGCAGAACCTACTGTTGCGATCGCCATTGCCAAAAATTTATCCCCGTAGCCACCAGGGATGCTACCAGGAATTAGGGTAATAAAAAACCCTGCCAAAGCTGGCAAAATACTTAATCCCAGATGTCCAGTCAGTTGACCAATTAGCAGGGGTAAGGCAAAAGCGATCGCTGATCGAATGCGATCGCACGATTAAACTATGGGATGTGAAGACAGGTCGCTGTATCAGCACATTGACAATTGATCGTCTCTATGAAGGTATGAATATTCAAGGCGCAACTGGGCTGACCGTAGCTCAAAAGTCTACCCTTAAAGCATTAGGGGCAATTGAGCATTAAGGCAATCTCCCTTGGCGGGCACTCCGTGCCAATGCCCTTTTCCCACACCAGACGCAGTGGTTTTGTCTCTCCAGGAAGCGATGTCCAGCGTTCACTTCTTTTAGTTAATATTTGGGTGAATCCACCTATTTCTACAAATTCTCTGGCATTAATTACCACACCACCAGCATCACCAGTAGCGTAGGCAGAAGGCTCTCCCCTAAACTGTTACAAATTTTGAAAGCTTTCGTGCCCGCCTTTTAGGTAGCTTTTCTGATTAGAAATATTTATCACAGAGCTTAGAGGAGAGCCAAAAAAGTTGACCCAAAACTTTTGGTTATTTAATCCTGATCTTGGGAAATTCTAAGCGATCGCTTGTCTCAATTTAGCGATCGCTCTTCACTATGTTGCAAAACTTAACACAGTCTCGTTTTCTTTTGTCCGACTACTTAGCGATCGCACATTTTGTGAGAAATGCGGGTAGTGCAGCCGCCCAAAATAGAAGAGGTTTTTGTACCAAAAATCGTCTTGGCTGTGGTGCTGTAAAAAACTCTGTAATATTTGCTGTCCACCAGAAATTAACAGCAACATTCAGCCGATCGAGAGAGGAAACTTGATGCCACCAAAAAGCCGGGATAAAAAGCATTTCACCTGGTTCCAGGATACACTCTATAGATT
>JBAVZX010000049.1:0-3773 GCA_049589015.1 Phormidium sp.
GGTTTCAGTATCTCTGTTGTTTGAGCAACGTTCACAAAATTTGGTTTCGGTTTTGGGGATTTTTGCGATCGCTTCAATTCGCCTTTTACCATCCGCCAGTCAACTCATGTCCAATATGGGTGTGCTGCGAAACTTTAAGCCGACCTTGGATCGACTTTATCTGGACTTGAAAGAAATTGAAAAGCCAGAAGCAGTTAACTATTTGAAGATATCGCAGGGTGTTATTCCCAGTAAAGGCGTGAAATTCGAGCGCCAACAATCTATCAAAACCATAGCAATGCCTTTTACAGAGGAAATTGTTCTGAATAAAGTTAATTATGCTTACCCAGAGGTAGCCTCAAATTCCTTGACAGACATTTCCTTGATAGTTAAAAAGGGAGAATCGATCGGGTTAATCGGTAAGTCAGGCGCAGGAAAAACGACTCTAGTAGATGTTTTCTTGGGGTTGTTAATCCCACAGTCAGGAGATATTCAGGTAGATAGTTTGTCAGTGTATGGTTCTTTGCGCTCTTGGCAGAATTTGATCGGTTACATTCCCCAATCAATATTTCTGACAGACGACACAATCGAAAGAAATATCGCCTTTGGGGTTCAAGATCATCAAATCGATCAGCAACGGTTGGATGAAGCAATTAAATCAGCGCAACTTTCTGAGCTAATAGCACAATTACCAGAAGGTAGGCAAACAATGGTTGGTGAACATGGAGTTCGTCTTTCAGGAGGACAGCGCCAGAGAATTGGTATTGCTCGTGCTTTGTATCATGAACGCGAGATTCTAGTTTTAGATGAGGCGACTTCTGCTCTGGATAACGAGACAGAAAACTTGATTAGCCAAGCGATTCAAGACTTGAGTGGCACAAAAACGATGATTATTATTGCCCACCGATTAACAACACTGGAACATTGCGATCGCATTTACGAGATGGAGAAAGGCCGAATAGTTAAGTCTGGCAGCTATCAAGAAGTTGTGTTGGCACAAACTCTCTAATCCCTCCACCTGCCAAATTCATATCCATATTCTTCTGGCTCTTTTTCCAGATAGATCATGATGGTTTGTTGTTTAACCTAGTATTTTTACGAATCTTTAAGCTAGACTCTTAGTAGAACAGCTGTCCACAGATTGCCAGGATCGGAGTAGTAGTCGATCTCTTCCACCCGATAGCAAATTTTGTCTTTAGTAAGTATAATGTAATCTCCCGCTTTGATTGCCTTGCCATAGCCAGTCATCTGTGCTGTCTTAGCATCAATCTCTTCAAACTCATAATTGACGCTCTTACTCTGCTCAGTGAAGTTATGAGTTCTCGGTTTAGGCGATGATGGTAGGACTTGAGCAAAAAGCCTGTCGAAAAAATTCAACTCTGTGACTTTATGTTCTGGTTTGGTCAACATAGTCGTTCCAGGAATTCTTAGGTACATAATTAGACCTCTCAGAAATTCAGTAAGTAAAGTTTGTTAGCCTTACAGCTAGGGATAAAGTCCAATTTCTCAAGATCTCTACTCATAATCAATAATACAGCCAATTTAGCTGGGCTTGTTCTGGAAATAATCCTCCCATTGACGGAGTTACCAGATCAAGATTCTTATCTTTGTTCAAATAGGCAACTATTGCTGTCTATGGTTCCTGAGTTGTACCGGAGATCGCTACTAATCCTATTACTGCCTGCATTAAATATATCATCAAGCATTTCAGGACGCTTCAGGGTTTCTACGCTGGGTGTTTACTGAGATTGATCCCTGCGTTAATGGGAGCCATCTTAAAGAGAATTTTATAAAAAGGCCAAATTTATAAATTTGTCTTAAAGATATCGAAACAGATCTAGTAGTTTTACATAAGAATCTCATAAGATTGTACTTAACGGCTCCCAAAGAGTCTTACAAAACTACCTAAGTAAAACAGTTACCGATTTAACTTCTCAGTACGGAAAAAATAAGTAAAATTATGACACACACAAATCCTCCATCCCAACGTATTATCGGCTTTCCTGTTACCGCCCTACCCTTCGATTCTCAGATGAATCTGATCTTAAAATGGGCTGAGCATGGTTTAAGCAAATCAGTTTGCATTGCCAACGTCCACATGCTAGTCGAAGCGTATCAAAACTCCAGTTTTGCCACAGTATTGCAACAAGCAGACTTGGTAACTCCTGACGGAATGCCTCTAGTTTGGATGCTCCGGTTGTTGGGAGCCCGCAAACAAGACCGTGTAGCTGGTTTAGATGTATTGCAAACACTATGTCAGCAAACAACAAAGGCTGGAGTGAAAGTATTTTTCCTGGGTTCTCAATCAGCAATTCTGGATAAAATGCGTGAACGGTTAGATCAAGAATTTCCCGACCTCCAGATTGCCGGAATGGAACCTTTGCCATTTCGCCCCATGACTGAAGCAGAAGATGAAGCCCTCGTAGAAATGCTTAACCAAAGCGGCGCGGGAATCGTATTTGTATCTTTGGGCTGCCCCAAGCAGGAAGTTTGGATGGCTAAGCATAAAAACCGAGTAAATGCAGTAATGATTGGATTGGGTGGTGCTTTTCCAGTTTATGCCGGACTTCACAAACGGGCTCCTGGTTTTGTCCGCTCAGCTGGTTTTGAATGGTTGTATCGTTTATTACAAGAACCCCGGCGGCTGTGGGGACGCTACAGCAGCACAATCCCTCTTTTCGTTTGGTTAGCTGTCAAGCAATTGTTGAAAGATCAGGGTCAAGAGTTCATCGAGGACTATAATGATGCCGCAATTTAGAAGTTTAGAGCCTGTCCAAATGAGTTGCACTCAGGTGCAATCAGATTTGGCTCTAAATCTCACAGAAGGTGAAAAAACGAACTTGTGTAACAATGAAGTCAGATCCCAAGATCATGAATGCTGCCTCTGCTAAGTCAGAGACTTTGCCAAAATTGTAATTACTGAAAAAGCGGCTTTCCAAACAGAATTTCTGGGGATCTTTTTTGGGTAGCTTCACTAAACTAATAGTATTTGATGTTTTTTATCGTTCTCTCGTAATTGTGGCGATCGCGCAACGTTATCATCTAGCGGGATCAAGATTTTCATCCTTCATACAGAGAAAAATTGTACCAGCCACTTTTTACACCAAGCGTTTGGTAGAGCCGAAATTTTGTTTGAGTAAATACCCCGATTGATTGCCACTGATTTGGTGCATATAATAAATTAGAGTTATTGTTAGCTGTTATCAAATTTCTGCATAATTCAGCTAACTTATTATTATGAAGCTAAAATCAATTCTGAAAACAATCCTTTGGCAATATCAAAAGGGTAGAGTCGGTAGGCTAGGCAATAATTCAGATGTAAGTGTACTGGCAGACTTAAGAGGTGACAGAAAGAATATATTTATTGGTCAAAATAGTACTATATGCAAGTATTCGGCTCTGGAAGTAGATCCGACTGACAAGAGTGAGTCTAAAATAGTGATTGGAGATCACACGCTGATTAGTTCTTTTGTTATTTTCAGAACCTATGGAGGAGCAATAATAATTGGAAATTCCTGCTTTGTAAACTCTTTTTCTGCTCTTTATGGTCACGGAAATTTGACTATTGGCAACAATTGTTTAATTGGGCCACAGGTAACAATCATCCCAGTTAATTACGGTTTTCAAGACCGAGATATCCCCTTGAGAGAGCAAACACCAACCAAGAAGGGAATTACAATCGGAGATGATGTCTGGATTGGTGCAGGCGTGACAATTGTGGATGGTTGCACAATCGGGAATGGGTGTGTGATTGGGGCTGGAGCAGTTGTGACCAAAAGTGTTGAACCTTACTC
>JBAVZX010000050.1:0-6627 GCA_049589015.1 Phormidium sp.
AAGGAATCCAAAAATCGAGTTCTGATAAAATTAAGAATGGCTTGATTATGAATTTTATTAGTTTATTTTTGATAAATAGAGTTAAATAAAAATCTAGATTCATAGTAAACACGCCGATGAACAAACCAGACCTAAAAGTTTTCTTGAGAACATATTTATCTTTAAAGTTTGAATTATTTAACATATCCAAAATATCAGCTAAGCTATAATGTCTATGGGTAGTATCGTGGTCATAAATTGGCTTTATATATTCAACTTTTTCGGGATACTTTCCTTTTCTAATGCGATAAGCTAAACGATAAAGATAAGAGAAATTCTTTTTGACAAAATACTCTATCCACTGAATTGAATTCCCTGGGTCCATAAAGCCAAATAAACCTTTGTGAGGCGTAGTTATTACCAGTACACCTCCTGGTTTGAGAATACGAAACATTTCATTTAAGCAAGTGATCTCATCGCGGACGTGTTCTAGAGTATCACAACTGACAATAGCATCAAAAAAATCTGACTCGAAAGGAGTTTTTTCTAGTTCACTTTCCACAAAAACAATCTCAGGATATCTGTGTTTAGCGACTTCCACAAAAGTTTTAGTGGGATCTAAGCCATAGACGCGATCGCTTTTTTGGCGAAAGAAACGAGTTCCGTAACCCCAAGCGCAACCCGCATCTAAGAAAGTATTAACTCCCTCTGGTATCCAGTTGAATGCTAATTTATATCTGCCTTTTAAATCATATTCGGGAAAATTACTGTATTCCTTGTTTACATCTAAGTTTGTTTCCATTGTTCTCTCCTACGTTAAGTTAATTTTGCTTTGCCAAAAATTGACAGTAGATATCTAATGTTTCTTGAGCAATTTTAGGCCAAGAAAATCTTTGGGCGACTTCCACACAGCGTTGAGACATTTCAGTATAAGCGATCGAGTCAAGTTTTAGCAATTGCACTAAGCGATTACTAAAACCCTGAATATCACCAGCCGGAATCATTAAAGAACTATCTAAATTAGGCAACATTTCTCGCGGCCCCGGTACATCATAAGCTACAGTTGGTAAACCACTAGCGAGTTTTTCCAACACCGCAAAACCAAAGCCTTCAATGTAACTGGGGAAAGCTCCTACTGTTGCGCCGCTTAAAAGTTTTGGCAATTCCTCACTGTTAAATTGGGACACTATTTCAATCCCATCATCAGCAGGCAAATTCAAATCAGCTAAAACTTTTTCAGCGCTAAAACCTGTACCTAAAAATAAAAAACGCACCTCTGGAATTTGAGCTTTTATACGTTTAATTATTTCTCCCCACTCTCTAGCACCTTTGCGTGGACTCCACGTACCAATAAAGACTACCTGCTGATTTGCTAACCGCACTGCAGCAGGTTGAACAGCTTTGGAAAATGCTTTTTGTCTTTGTGCAGAAATTCCGAAGGGAAAGGCAAAACACTTATCGCCTAAATGCAAAACATCACGAACATAAGCTAGTTCATCGTAATTAGGTACATTGATTAAATCACAGGTTTGTAAACTACGAAGATGCTTAATATTTTCTCCTTTAGACTGCCAAGAATACCACCAATTTTTAATCCAAGTTCTCTTTCTTTTTGGAGGCCATTTAGTTCTTTCCTGGTTGGCAAATTCCTCATAAAAGGCATACAAACCTACAGAACGAGCAACCAGCAAACCTTTAATTCCTAATTCTTGTTTAGAAAAAGGTAAATTGCCTTGGTGAGCGTCAATAATATCAAAGCGATCGGCATTTGCCTGAACAAAAATTTTAGCTTTTTCTGAAAATTTAGGGCGAGTTAATTTTTCTGTTAAAGGTATTTTTCCCGTAGGAAAGGCATCGAAAAAATCAAACTTTTCCACTTCATGTCCCATTGCTTGGAATTCTTCTGCTAGTTCTAATTGAACTCGTGACGCACCTAAATTTCGGTTCCAAGGTACATGAATGATCATGAGTATTCTTAAGGGTTGGTTTGTTTTCATCTAATTACCGTGAAACCAAAATTTATGTCTAATTGGATTTACATAGTGTCTTAAGGCTATATTTGAATTGTAATGTTTATCTTGATAGACAAATTCATCGTCACGACTGACGACAAATTGCTCTGGGGGTAGTGGTAAGCCTTGATTGTAGTGCATAGCCAAATGCAGGCTAGTTTGTTCGCTAAAGTAATTAGGTTATTCTGTCAAATTGCTTAATATCTGAAGCGGAATTTGCCAGTTTAACGGTTTTTTAAGGATCATAAATCCACTGTTGACAGGCGCAGTATTTGGCAAAGTACTATCAATCAATCGTTCGTCTAATGCAGTGGCACAATCTAGCAAATATCGAGGTTGTAAATTAGATGATTTAGTGATTGTTAACAAGGTTTTCGCAGCTGGTAAAAACAGAATATCTGAGTCAGCGTAAAGGGTTACTTGTTCTACAGGCAGTGAAATTAAAACCGCAAGTTTCTTACCTAAAGGATGAATATCAGCATACTTATATACAGATTCAGGAAGATCTTTTTTGATAAATTGATTTAACTCTACTACTTTCACACAGGAGTTGATTTCCTCAAGTAGCTGACAGCTAGTAGGTGAATAAGTACCGTCAGAGACGACAGTGAATTTATCGGGGATACCTACATAACGAATGAATGAACGAATGCTAGCTACTTGTTCGGGTAAATCGCGATCGCATGAAAAAGAGTAGATTTTCATCCCAACTTTTTCAGGTTGAAGAATCGGACGCTTTACTATCCAAGGAAGTGCTGCATGATAAGCGGCACGAATCAGATTACCCTGAATTCGGGCTGCACGGTAGCCAAAATTCACCATTATTTGCAGTTAAGTTTCTTGAAACTAGTAATTTGTTTCGTATTGTATCTGGTTCTCCCGTACTTAGGGTGATAAATTTTGCTAATCAACTTATCTTTTGCCTTGTGTAGTGCGAAACTCAACAATATGAGGCTAATAAGTTAGGTTTCATATCTCTACCAGAAGTTCATCCCTCATACCATAAGGTTTCAGAATCATACATTATATTTTATTATCACCTCAAGTACGGGAGAGCCCTTTTTCAAGTACTTGCTCTATTACATGATTAAATTCTTGAGCGCGATTTTCATAGCTTAATTCAGAGCGAAGATAGTCGCGATCGACTTTAAGTTCTTTACCTGTAAATTTAGCAGCTGCCAGTTCGCTCACAACTTTTGCCATTGTAGATACATTTGTTGGTTTAGTTAACCAAACTCCTGGTTTATCCTCCAAATAATCCCAGTTTTCACCTTGAGGAACTGCGGCTAAAATAGGTTTATCAGTCATCAAATACTCATAAGTTTTGGCTGAAATTCTTCCTCCTGGTGAACCATCTGGTCTATCCGGTAAAGTTAAAAAAAGTAAGTCAGACTGACAAGCTATTTGAATTGCTTCTGCATGAGAAACTATTCCGTTTATTTCTACAACATCTGCAATCTTTTGCTCCTCCAGTACTCTGTCAGTGAGTGATTTCGGATAGGTAGAGCCATAAATCTTTACCTTAATTTTTCCTTGTAATTCAGGATTTTGTGCGATCACTTGTTTAACAGCTTTGCCAATAAAAACCGGACTATGACTTCTCACATCAAGTTTCACTAATTCATAACTCCCTAGCTGATTCCAAGCCGTTAACACTTTTCTTAGCAAGGGATAGTTTTTCTTGTTTTGCTCAAACTCAAACCAAGCCACCATTGCACCTATATAGGTAATCTTAAATAATGGGGATGAGGCATTATTATCAACATTTGAATAGCTAAATTCATCTGGTTCTGCTCCATAACGAACCAGGTAAAACTTTGAGTATTGATTCTCGGGTTGGCGACTCCTGACAGCTTCTAAATTCCGTTGAGATACATAAACTACTGCATCGGCTTGCCGAACATATAAATCTTCTAGCCAAATAGACATTTTGTAATGAAGCCAAGTTACAAACCCTGGATTCATGTCGGTACAAGTATAAGAGTCATCAAAGTTTAGCACCACAGGTAAACCTGTGATCCATTTAAGAATAATGCCGACTATTCCCGCACCATAGGGCATCATGAAGACAACAATAGCACTAGGTTTGTGCTGCTTGATTAACATCCTGGCTTTAAACACAGCAGGCAAAATCCAGAAGATTACATCGTCAGGCCAAACAAACAAACCTATTAACTTGTAAAGTCTTAATTTATATATTAATTTGTATAAATATTCTGGTTTCCAGCCTTTGACAAAATGTACTGACATCGCAGAATTTGTCTGTGCATCTTTCACAGATGTCAACGCATCTATTTGCCAATTTTTTTGTAACTTACCTAGCAATTTTTCTATTTTTATTGCGCTAGGCACTAATAGGGGAAGAAAGTCATAACAAATACAAATTATACTTTTTTTGTGCATAAAAATATGATTAATTTGCTAGTTTTTTTAGCCAAGAATAAGCTTTTGTACCAATCCCATATTTTAGCAGTATTTTCCAAAATAGTGGCCAGCGTACTATGATTGGCCGGGATGCTAAAGATGAAAGTACCTGCATTGGTGTCAGAGAGTTAAAATTTTCCAGTAGGGATTGAATAACAGTATAATCTTTTAGTTCATTTAAAAATAGATATTGCTGCCATAAAGATAGTTTTTTTGCTTCCGATCTACTTACTTGATAAAATTCTGACATTCCTCCTGGGTAATCCAACATTGTTTTATTTAGACCATGTTTCTTGCAATTTGTCCAGGCTTGGTTTACATAAATTGATTTTGGTTTTTGACTAAGAACTCTCAGGAAGAATTGATAATCCATTAATATATAGAGTTGCCAATCTAAGGGAAGACATTTATCTACTATGTTTTTGGCAACAAAGACTGAGGGTTGTGTGTAGTTACAATTTGAGATCCAGAATTTGAGATAACGTTCAAATGTGGTGGGGGCACTGTAATATATATAAGTTTTTTTTTCATTTTCTTGTGTATAGGTGTCTTGGCAACCTCCGGCAATTAATTGATAACCTTGTAAGTAATAATTCACTACTTTTTGCAAAATAGATGATTCGGTATATGAATCATCAGCGTTTAGCCAAACAAACAGATCTCCTGTACAATGCTGATAGCCTTTATTGATAGCATCGGTCTGTCCTCCGTCTTTTTCACTTACCCAATAAGCGAAATATTTTTCATATTTTTTAATAATTTCAACCGTATTATCAGTTGAGCCACCATCGATAATAATATATTCTAAATTTGGATAACCTTGTAGAAGAACTGATCGAATAGTTTCTTCTATAAATTGTCCATAATTATAACTAGGAGTTACAATACTAATCCGAGGCCATTCTGAACCATCAGGCATTCTTTCGGGCAATGGTTGATTTTCTTCAGTCCAAGGCCAGCCAATTTTATCTGATGGTGGAGCAGGTAAGTCTTTTAATGTTAAGGCTTTATTTATTACTGGCATAATTGTGTTTACAAAACAAACGACTTAAAAATTACTGTCTATTTTTGCAAAATTTTATTATACAATTTAATGTATCTTTGGGCTTGAATTAAGAGAGAATATTCTTGCATGGCGATCGCTCGACATTGTTGACTCATTTGTTCCCGCAATTTTTTATCTTCCATAATTTCTATTATACCTTGAGATAAGTCAAAGGCATTTTCTGGTTCAGCTAAATAGCCTGTAATCCCCGGACGTACTATGTCAGGAACACCTCCTATTTTGAACGAAACTATGGGCGTGCCACAAGCGATACTTTCCTGTAACATTAATGGTAAATTATCCGCTCTAGTAGGAATCACAAATAAGTCAGCCGCAGAGAAGGCAATTGATTTTAGGCGATCGCTAACCACATAACCAAGATTAAGTGTTTCCATTCCCACTTGCTCGGATATTTCCTCACTTTCATCTCCCAAAGTCAACAGTATAGTTTCTGATTTTAAAGAGTTCGGTAAGTTTTGCAAAGCTTGCAATAATAAATCACCTCCTTTACGCGGATCTCTGATACTTCCGGCTCCAAAAAGTAGCACTTTTTTTCCTTCTGGTATACCGAGTATAGTTTTACATTGTTGCGAGTCTAGAGGTTGATAAGCCTGGGTATCTATTCCGTAAGGAATATGATGAATATCAAATCTTTTCAGCATACTTTGTTTCGCTTGTTCAGCCAACCATTTACTTGGAGCAACAATCGTCAAATTTGAGCGGCTATAAACCCAGTTTTTTAACTTCCATTCTATGTGAGTATGATCCATATTCACGGATGGATATGTATCTGGATAACGACAATTTCCGCATCCCATTTTCCAGCGATCGCAGTCATAACTATAAGCACAATGTCCCGTAAAGCTCCACATATCATGAAGCGTATAAACTGCTGGTTTTTCTTCCGTTAATGAGGGAATTGCCAAGTAATTAAAATAGTTACCATGAAGGTTATGAAAATTTAAAATATCTGCTTCTAAATAAAAGGGATGTTTGGGAATATCAAAAGTGCTAACAATATGTACATAGTGAAAACCCAACTTCCAACTAAAGCGAAAAATTTGATCTTCTATCCTTGGTTTTCGGGGAATGACGGCGATGCGATCGCTACTAGTTTTTTGTCCTTCTACTAATAAGCGAGAGTTAATTCCTTGGTTAAGTAAACCC
>JBAVZX010000051.1:0-10846 GCA_049589015.1 Phormidium sp.
CAGTAACAGGGCGAACCCAGACTTTGCAAATTATTCATCAGCAAACCGTCATGCAAGCCGATCTGATGCTATCAGGTTTGGATGAGTTTGATCTGGTTAAGTTGCAACGACGGCAATTATTGTCAATTCCCGATCGAGGTGTGCTGTATTTTGCTTCTCCTGAAGATGTTATTCTGAGCAAATTACAATGGCGGCGATTCAGTCAATCAGAAAAGCAGTGGCGAGATATCTTAGGGATCTTGAAAACTCAAACTGACAAGCTCGATCGCGCTTATCTGGAAACTTGGGCAATGCGGTTAGATTTTGCTTCTGACTTACAGCAAGCATTCCAAGCAGCAGGATTATAATGTCAGCTTACCAATATGATGAATTCTTTTCGATACAAAGTTGGCGGATGTCTTCAGGCGGATGCACCTAATTATGTGGTGCGACAAGCTGACAGAGAACTGTACCAGACTCTTCAAGCTGGGGAATTTTGCTATGTTTTCAATGCACGACAGATGGGAAAATCATCGTTGTTGGTGCGGGTGAAACAACAACTTCAGCAAGAAGGGGCTCACTGTGCTTATATTGATATGACGGGTTTGGGGAGCGATCGGACCACCCCCGAACAATGGTATCGCGGAATCATCGTTATTTTGTTGCAAAGTTTCGGATTACTGGGAAAAGTAAATTATCGAAACTTCTTCAAAACTTATCAAGATTTATCATTAATTCAATGTCTGACAGTATTTGTAGAAGAGATTTTATTTGTAGAATTTCCCACAAATCCGATTTATATATTTATTGATGAAATTGATAGTTTATTAAGTTTAGACTTCTCAACGGATGATTTTTTTGCTTGGATTCGTTCTTGCTACAATCAGCGATCGCACGATCCCCGCTATCAACGCTTTAACATGGCATTATTCGGGGTGACAACTCCCTCGGATTTAATCGCTGATAAACAACGCACACCTTTTAATATTGGACAGGCGATTCAATTAGATGGATTCACGGCGACAGAAGCAACGCCGCTTTCGGAAGGACTTAAACCAGTAGTAGAACAACAGATCGCCACACTAAAAGCAATTTTACACTGGACGGGAGGACAACCTTTTCTGACGCAAAAACTTTGCCAATTAGTGATTTATGTGATTACTAATAAAAGCGAGTTTAGCGATGATTCCGATCTCTTGACGAATAAATTATCTGCAAAACCCACCCCTACTTTATTGCAAATTCCGCCAGGGATGGAAGGATTTTGGATCGAAGAATTGGTAAAAACTCATGTTTTAGAGAACTGGGAAGCGCATGATGAACCTGTGCATTTGCGGACGATTCGCGATCGCTTATTCTGGAATCAAAACCGCACCGGAAGATTGCTGGGAATTTATCAACAACTATTGCACAAAGAACCAGTACCTTTAGATGATAGCCGAGAGCAGATGGAACTGTTGCTCTCAGGTTTAGTTGTGCGTCAGGGGAATTACCTGGCAATCAAAAATCCAATTTATCAAAGAGTTTTCGATCTAAATTGGGTGAATCAGCAATTAAGCAATCTACGTCCTTATTCTGATGCAATCAACGGTTGGCTAACTTCTCAGCGTCATGATGTTTCCAAACTGCTGCGAGGACAAACCTTGATCGAAGCGCAACTGTGGGCGCAAGATAAAAGTTTGAGTGATTTGGATTATCAATTTCTCTCAGCGAGTCAGGAGGCCCAAAGGCAGCTGATCGAACAGGAACTTGCAGCGCAACAGGAAAGCGAAAGGTTTTTCCGCCAACTTGCGGAAGCTGTGCCCCAAATAGTTTGGATTGTCGAACCTGATGGTAGTCTTTCTTATATTAATCATTCTGGTAATGTATTTTTAGGTCGATCGATCTCCGAAATTACTGATTGGAAACGGTTAGATGTTATCCATCCTGAAGATCGATCGCAAACCCTCGCCGCTTGGAAGCATTCCCTAGAAACGGGAGAAGCTTATGAAATTGAGTTGCGAATGCAAGATGGCGAAGGTAAATATCGCTGGTTTCTCAATCGGGCAATTCCGATCCGAGATGCTCAAGGTGAAGTAGTAAAATGGTTTGGTACTAGCACCGATCTAGATAACCTGAAACGAGCCGAAGAATTTAAACGATTACAAGAAGTTGAAAAACGCTTGGTGCAAGAACAACGGGCGAGTCGATTGCAAAGATGGTTCTTGACAAGTGTGAGTGTAGCGTTTGTAATAGCAAGTAGTTTGGGAATCTACGCTTTTGCTCAGAAACGCCAAGCTAGTTTGCGGGAAGTGGAAGCGATCGCCAACGCCTCCGAAGCTCAATTTGCCTCTGGAAATCGCTTAGATGCACTTGTCACTGCAATTAAAGCATCTAACCATTTGCGAAAGTTAGATCCTGTCAACAATGAGTTAATCACCAAAGTCAATCAAGAGTTAAGTCGTGCAGCTTTTCAAGTTGTTGAACGCAATCGGTTAAATGCAGAACAGGGGAGAGTCCGAAGTATTGCGATTAGTCCTGATGGGCAAAGAATCGTCGCTACATATCAACGACCAATAATTATAGTCTGGGGAGCCGATGGCAAGGTGTTAAATACCATTAAACAACAGGTTCGGAAGATAGTGTTCACGACTGATGGAAAAACTATGGTGTCAGCGGGAGACGATCGCAATGTGCGATTATGGACTCCAGAAGGCAAGCTTCTCGCCACCCTCAAAGGTCATCAAGATCGAGTGATGACGGTTGCTGTAAGTCCTGATGGACAGTTGATTGCTTCGGGTGGTAATGATAAAACGATTAAACTCTGGAGCATTGATGGAAAGTTTATCCGCAGTTTTACTGGACATCAGGGTTTAATTTGGGAGTTAGTTTTTAGTCCTGATGGGCGTTCTCTTGCTTCAGCGAGTGGAGATAATACGGTAATTGTCTGGAATCTGGATGGGAAGAAAATTCGGACTTTGAAAAATCCGATCGCTTCTACCAAAGGCGAAAATCGTCTCTTGAGTGTAGCTTTTAGCCCCGATGGAAAAATTCTCGTCGCGGGTGACTGGTATGGCAATATCCTCTGGTGGCGTAGCGATGGAACCCTCTTGAATACTACATCGGAACACATTTCCGCAGTTGCTAGTTTGGTATTTAGTCCCAATGGTAAAACTCTAGCTTCTGGGAGTTGGGATGGCAAGATCAAGCTGTGGAATTTGAATGGAACTGTCACTAGAACGCTGAGTGGACATCCTAGTGGAACTCTAGGGCTAGAGTTTACTGCTAATGGGCAAAGTTTAGTTTCGGGGGGAGAGGATCATCTAGTTCGGATCTGGCAACTTTCATCTAAATTATTGACGGTGTTGCGCGGACATCAAGCTTCGGTGTGGAATGTAACTTTTGCGCCTGATGGGAAAACTGTGATTTCATCTGGTTCTGATAGCACGATTAAGCTTTGGGACTCTCAAGGACAACTGCGACAATCTCTGTCGTCACCTCATGGTGAGATATGGGCGGTGGATGTGAGTTCTGATGGTAAGGGGTTCGCAGCTGCTCACGATGATGGTTCGCTAACGCTATGGACAAGTGATGGTAAACTAATGCGGACGATTAAGGCGCATAGCACGACTGCTTTCGATGTGGCTTTTAGTCCTGATGGAAATGCGATCGCTTCTGTGGATTGGGATGGAACAGCGAAGCTTTGGAATCGAGACGGCAGTTTACGCCAAACTCTAACTAAGCAAGACAATTTATCGGGTAGAGGGTTACTCAGACGTTGGAATGCTGTTGCTTTCAGTTTAGATCGCCGCTGGTTGGCGGTTGCTGGTGGCGAGGGGGCGATCCGCCTTTGGCAACGGGACAAGGGGGGAGAGTTTCGACCTCAACTGAGTTTTAAAGCTCATGAATATAATATCTGGGATGTGGCTTTTAGTCCAGACAGTCAGATTTTCGCTACGGCGTGTGAGGATGGAACGATCAAGCTTTGGTCTTTGGATGGGAAATTAATTCGGACTTTGCGGGGACATAGCGATCGCGTCAACTCCATCATCTTCATTCCCCCAAATTCGGGACTTCCCCCAGAGTGGGGAACTGTGCTCGCTTCCGCCAGTTGGGACAAAACCATAAAACTCTGGAAACTAGACGGGACATTACTTGCAACGCTAGAAGGGCATGAGGAAAGGGCGCTGGATGTGGCTTTTTCTCCAGCGACTAAGGATCGAGGGGCGGTGTTAGCTTCGACGGGATTGGATGATGTGGTGATTCTTTGGGAGATCGATCGAGTGTTGGACATGAATCAGGTATTAAATTTCGGTCTTGCTTGGACAAAGGATTATTTGCGAATGAGAAATTAGAGCGATCGGCTAAAGTTATTGTCCAAATTCTAACCGCGCCTGTTCCACAATCTCCGGCGTTACCACCTGTAAATCTGCTTCTCGCGCCAATTGTTCAATTCGCTGTCTCGCCTGACTCCGCACAAAAAAGGGAATATTTTTCAGCTTTGTCTTAGCTTCCGCAGTCCACTGCAAACCACCAGTTAAATCAGAATCCGTCATAGTTCGCTAATACTTTGATTAGTTATTTATGGGTTGTTATTTAACAGCTTAATGTTTATAGTTTAGCTGTTATAGTAACTGAATTTGTTTAATTTTCGTAAATCTCAGCTTTTTGACGACCCACTTCCTATTTTGGGTTGCCGAATCGGAATTTCAATTAAAAACTCTGCTCCTTTACCGAGTGAGGAGTTACACTGCAAAGAACCTTGGTGTTTTTGGGTGATAATTTGATAGCTAATCGACATTCCTAATCCTGTACCCTTACCAACAGGTTTGGTGGTAAAAAATGGATCGAACAACCTTTTTTTTACCGTTTCGGACATACCTGGGCCATTGTCAGCAATCTGAATTAAGATGCGATCGCTTCCCTATCTCTTAGTCTCAATCCGAATTGTCAAAGGTTCTGCTACTTGTTGATGACGACCAACACTTTCGAGTGCATCAATAGCATTGGAAATAATATTCATAAATACTTGGTTAAGCGATCCAGGATAGCATTCAATTAATGGCAAATTTCCATATTCTTTAATTACAGTAATTCCGGGATGATCTGAGGTTTTTTTCAAGCGATTTTGCAAAATCATTAAGGTGCTGTCGATACCTTCGTGAATGTCTACTTCTTTCACTTCTGACTCATCCATGCGGGAGAAATTCCGCAGTGCTAAAACAATCTTTTGAATCCGGTCTGCTCCTATTTTCATCGAAGAGAGAAGTTTCGGCAAATCTTCTTTTACAAAGTCAATTTCGATCGCTTCTGCTAAGTCTTGAATTTCGGAAACAGGAGTGGGATAATACTGTTGGTAGATTTCCAGCAAATGTAGCAGGTCTTGAATATATTCCTGGGCGGGGTTGAGATTGCCGTAGATGAAATTGACTGGGTTGTTGATTTCATGGGCGACTCCAGCTACCACTTGTCCCAAACTGGACATTTTCTCTGTTTGCACTAGTTGAGCTTGAGTTTGCTGGAGTTCTTGTAGAGTTTGTTGCAATTGTTGTGTTTGTTGTCTTAAGCTGGCTTCTGATTCTCGCAAAGCTGCTTCCGCTGCATCCTTGGCTTCAAAAAGTGCCATAACTTGGGGTAAACTTGTCCAACAAGCGATCGCCACTCCCACAAACACAACCACTTGTAACAACACGATCACCATAGCATTAGCCTGAGCAACAGACTTTTGATTTAACAAAATGTGAAAACTCCAACCTGTGACAAATGCAACACATAAGAGCACAATTAAGACAAGAACTTGTAAAAAAATCGAGTCTTTAACTATTGTCAAGGTACGCTTCCGATAATAATATCGAATCCACCAATTTTTATCAAAAAAGACCAAGGGAATATAGCGAATTATTCGATCGATAAATAAGATTAATATGGGAAACAGAAATCCGATGATAAAGTTTTGCCAACCCCAAGCAGTTCCTCCGACAAAAAGAATCACCACTTCAGCTAACAAAATGCCCAGTGAAAGTCGTGGGAACAAAACCTCTGGTTTACCACGTTGCAACCATAGTCCTAAGTGCAGTCCCATGAAGGAGATAAACCAACTAATATTACTGACTGCGATGATTTGATCTACATTTCCCCAAACTAAACAGAACAGACTAAATATGAGAATTAGTAACAACGCTGGGCCAAAAACGCCTCTTTGGGAAACAACGGAAAAAACGGGTGAAAGATGCCCATCTAAGGAAAGTTGGTAGAGGATGCGCGGGCAATTAGAAACGACTGTGGCACAACATAGCAGACTGATTGTACTAATTAAAAAGGTGATAATTAATAAGGTAAATGAACCCCAAAATGGATCGGCTGCGGTCACGAAATTGATTAAGACATCGCTATTGCCTTCTTTTGCTAGACGAGTTAATACCCAAGTACCGCCCAAAAAGATGGGTGGCATTAATCCAGCAGCGATGGGTAAAAATCTCAATGTCTGTTGCGGACTACGACTATCAGCAACGTAAGCGGAGATTGTTTCGCAGCCGTAAGTAACATAAGTGGAGAAGAAGTACCATTTTGCCCAATCTGTAAAGCTGAAGTGTGACCAAGTGGTAGGAAAAAAGCCGGGACTGTGAGGAGAAAAGATTAACCAACTGATTCCTTGGAGGCAAAAGGCTAGGAGAAGTACGATCGTAGGTACGACAAAAAACAAATGTAGAATACTCAAAGCTCTAGTGCCGCTAAATGCCAAGACAAATGCAATCAAGGTGAATCCTAGTTTGAGGGGAATTTCGGGACAAGATAGGTGCATTGCCGCCAAATTAGCTTGAATTAGGTCAGTGAGGACGATCGCACTAGTTGGTAGAGCGGAAACCCAACCACAGAAATATCCCAAGGCAACATAGCGAGCAATATTGGGATAACTTTTGAGAAGTTTTGTTGTATAGTTTGGCGTTCCCCCAGCTACATCGATCCAATGACTGCCTAGTTTCTGAACTTGAAAAACTGCGAGCATTCCTATTAAAGTTCCAGGGAACCAGGCTAAGATTGCTGCTGAACCCAATCCGAACTGAATGGTAGTTGCTATACTAGGCCAGAAAAGATGTGTAGTTAACCCAAAACCCCAGGTTTCAGAAGCACTCAGGCTGCGGGTTAGATGGGTTGAGGAAGGCTGAGTGGTGCGATCGTCAGAAAGACTAACCATGAGTAAAAATGGTATTAACCAATACGATTAATACCTACTGTACAACAATCACAAAATTCTCTTAGTTAGATACAAATCTTTTCGTAACAGAGAAGTTAACGTAGGTAAAGGTAAGTCTAACAAAACAAAGATGCAGATGAATTCCCAAATTTCCCAAACAAAAGAAGCACTTTCTGGTGGTATATATAGCGGTTGGATTGCTTGGAATCTATTTCTGGCTTTTATTCCCTTGGTTCTTAGCTTTTGGCTATTCCGGCGCAAAAGAAATTACCGTTCATATATTTGGTGGATAGTTTTTGCAGTTTACTTTGCCTTTCTGCCAAATGCGCCTTATCTGCTAACAGACATTATTCATTTAATTCGAGGTATTCGTGAAGGATACTCTGCTTGGATTATTACGCTAGTTTTTATTCCCCTGCATTTGTTTGCCATTATTGCTGGAATGGAAGCTTATGTGATTTCATTAATTAATCAGGGTAATTATTTAAAACGGCAGCTATCAGCCAAATGGGTGATATGGTCTGAGTTAATTACTCATGCTCTTTGTGCTGTGGGAATTTATATGGGAAGGTTTCAGCGTTTTAATAGTTGGGATTTAGTTACTGATCCAGATAACGTAGTACTGACAACAATTAATGATTTGACTTCAAAACGCCCGATTTTAGTGATGTTTATCACTTTTGTTGTCTTAACGGTCGTTTATTGGGTTATGAAGCAAATTACTTTGGGTTTGGTGATGCGAATTCGTTATTTGCGATTGAAACGCAGGGTAAAAATTCAGTAATTTACTGATACTTTAAGAGGTTTTTTACCACAGCTATCCACAGATACACAGAGATAAATACAGAGGTAGATGTGGATATTTTGTGTTATTTATAATCAAAAGATTGCCAATCAGGAGAGGTAATAAAAATGAGTAATCTATATCCACGGGATATGGTTGGCTATGGGCGAAATACGCCCGATCCTAAATGGCCTAATCAAGGGCGTGTGGCAGTACAATTTGTGATTAATTATGAGGAAGGTGGGGAAAATTGTATTCTTCACGGTGATGTTGCTTCGGAGGCATTTCTGTCAGAAATTGTCGGTGCGGTTCCTTTGACGGGGGTGCGAAATCTGAATATGGAATCGATTTATGAATATGGTAGTCGATCGGGTTTTTGGCGATTACATAGACTTTTCACCCAAAGAAATATTCCAGTAACTGTTTATGGTGTGGCGATGGCTTTGCAAAGAAACCCGGAAGCTGTAGCGGCGATGTTGGAAGCTGATTGGGAAATTGCGAGTCACGGTTATCGGTGGATTGATTATCAATATTTTGGTGAGGAGGCGGAAAGGGAACATTTGCAAAAAGCGATCGCTATTCACACCCAAGTAACTGGTAGTCGCCCTTTAGGTTGTTACATTGGAAGAGTTAGCCCAAACTCGCGTAAATTAATAGTTGAAGAAGGCGGTTTTCTCTACGATGCTGATAGTTATGCCGATGATTTACCCTACTGGATTTATGATTATAGCAAACCACATTTACTCATTCCCTACACTTTAGATAATAACGATATGCGCTTTGCAACTAACCAGGGTTTTAATTCTGGCGATCAATTTTTTGCTTATCTTAGAGATGCTTTTGATATTCTTTACGCTGAGGGCGAAACTGCACCAAAAATGATGAGTATTGGGTTGCATTGTCGCTTGGTGGGAAGACCTGGGCGGACAGCGGCTTTGGCGCGTTTTCTGGATTATGTGCAACAGCATGAACAGGTGTGGTTGTGTCGCCGCATTGATATTGCGCGTCATTGGCATGAACATCATCAGCCAAAAAAATGAGTGAATAAATTTAACCGCAGATGCAGGTAGATCTAATTTACTCCTATCTGCGGTCTTTATAAAACTTTGACGAATATTTTGCTGAATTCGGTTTGTTCTGGGTGGGTAAAAATGGATATGGGAGGGGAAAATGCACCCCAGACAATTGAGGAAGGGACTGATACTATTGTTTGGTTGGCAACTTTGCCGGATGATGGGCCTACGGGGGGATTTTTCCGGGATAGAGAAGCGATCGCCTGGTAAAATAAATTGTCACTGTTCAATGTGGAGAACTTTAGTTTTTTTCTTTATCAATCTAAATAGAACAGCCGCAACTAAACTCTAAAGTTAATGAATTTCTGTAGCGATAATGTCACAGGCGTAGCACCGGAAATCATGGCAGCATTAATAGCTGCTAATCAAGGCACAACTATGCCTTATGGTAACGATGAATACAGCGAAAGATTACAAACTCTTTTTTCCGAATTATTTGAAACTGATGTCATGGTTTTTCCAGTAGCCACAGGTTCCGCTGCTAACTATCTAGCTTTATCGGTAATTACACCTCCTTATGGTGCAATTTATTGCCACAATGAATCCCATATTAACCTCGATGAATGTGGTGCGCCAGAGTTTTACACAGGTGGATCTAAATTAGTAACAATTCCTGGCGAACATGGCAAATTTACTGCTGACGATTTGGCAATAAAATTAAAAAATGCAGGTGCAGGAATTGTACATCATATTCAGCCTGCTGCTGTTAGTATTACCCAAGCAACTGAAGCGGGAACAGTTTATACTGTGGATGAAATTCGCCAAATTGCAGAAGTGACCCAAGCGCATAATCTCAGCTTACATCTTGATGGGGCAAGGTTTGCTAATGCGGTAGTTTCTTTAGGTTGTAAACCCGCAGATATTACCTGGCGTGCTGGCGTGGATATTTTGTCTTTTGGCGCTACTAAAAATGGCGCAATGGCAGCAGAAGCGGTGGTATTTTTCAAGGAAGAATTAGGAAAAACATTCGCTTTTCGGCGCAAACGTGGGGGACATTTATTTTCAAAAATGCGATTTTTATCAGTGCAGTTAGAAGCGTATATTAAAGATGATTTGTGGTTAAAAAATGCGGTTTATGCTAATCAGATGGCAGCGAAATTAGCCAGTGGATTGAGTGGTTTAACAGGGGCAAAACTTTGTCATCCTGTAGAAGTTAATGAAATTTTTATTGATTTGCCGGAAGTTGTGATTCAAGGTCTTTTTGCGGAAGGTTTTCAGTTTTATCGTTGGGAAGGAGAAGATTCCACTACCTTGCGGTTAGTTACGGCTTTTGATACAAAGGAGGAGGATGTTAATGCTTTTATTAAAGCAGCTGAATCCTATTCTGTCGTGTTGGTTAATAGATGATGAATTCAGCGAAATTATCTGATTTAACTCAAACTCAATTAGAGTTTTTAGCTGTCCAGGCAAAAAGTTACAGTCACGGGGGTAAATTGCCTGATTATATTCCCCTGTTGGCTGAAGTTAATCCTGAATGGTTTGCTGTGGAAATTTATTGCACGAATGGGCAAAATTTTCGGTATGGAGAAACAGAAATACCTTTTGTTTTAATGAGTGTAATTAAGCCTTTTGTGCTGCTATTTTTATTGCAAGAAATAGGGAAAAAGGCGGTATTTTCCAATATGGGAATGCTGCCTTCTGAGCAACCTTTTTACTCGATTGAACAGTTAGAAGCTGACCAAGGTTGGCCCCGGAATCCGATGATTAATAGTGGCGCGATCGCACTAGCTTCTTTATTACCTGGTGCCGATGGTTTTTCTCGTTGCGAAAACTTACGTCAATGGTTAAATCAAATTGCTGGAACTAATTTAGTCTTAGATAAAGCGATGTTCAATT
>JBAVZX010000052.1:0-2296 GCA_049589015.1 Phormidium sp.
AATATACTCTAAAACTGATAGGCTTTTCCACAGATGGTGGAAAAATTATTCTTAATGAATTTAAATCACCAGAAATGAGTACTACTAAAGCTGCTTTATACGGAAAAATTGCCTTTGCTCCTCCCGCTGCTTCCATTCCTGAGCCTAGCGCTATAGTCGGGCTTTCACTATTATCTTTTTACTGGGCAATGCGCCAGCGTAAATAAAAAGTTTTTTCTTAAACTTTGCATCTACTTACTTACTTATCCTTTTGATTTTCTATTTAGTAAAAATTGTATTTTATGAATACTCAGAAAAAAGTTGTAGCAGGGGTTTCAACCCTACTACATTATTAGTCAGAACTCACTCAACAGTTGAAGAATCCAGATCTTCTCCTATCTGTTCGCGGCTAGGTAACTCCAAGCAGTAACCTGCACCATAGACTGTTTTGATATAGCGGGGATGACGGGGATCTGGCTCCAGTTTCGTTCTCAAGTGTCGGATATGAACTCGAATAGTTTCGATATCATCATCTGGGTCATATCCCCAGACTTCCTTGAGTATTTCGCTAGGAGAAACAGTTTGACCATGACGCTGTAGTAAACAGTGGAGTAACTCAAACTCCAAGTGAGTCAGCTTAATAGTCTGAGCGAACCAAATCGCCTCAAAGCGTTCTGGAACTAGAGTAAGAGGGCCATAGTTCAGGATTTCACTGTGTTTAGCAGCTTGAGGAATGCGATCGGTACGTCTGAGTAAAGCACGCACCCGTGCCAGCATTTCTTCTACCTCAAACGGTTTGGTGAGATAATCATCTGCTCCAGCATTAAAGCCTTCCACTTTATCTTGAGTTTGACCCAAAGCAGTCAACATTAAGACCGGAATATCCTTGGTGCGCTCATCCCGGCGCAGGCGTTGACAAACCGTAAATCCATCTACCTTGGGTAACATTAGATCTAGCAGAATCAGGTCTGGCTGTATTTGCAAGGCAAGCGCCTGACCTTTGATGCCATCCTCTGCTTGACTGACATCATATCCAGCCATTTCCAGATTGACGGCGACTAATTCTGAGATAGCAGAGTCATCGTCGATGACGAGTATCCGGGGCATCATTAAAAAATATAACTTTGGCTAAAGGGCTCGTTAAGGTTCTTGAAGAACCTGTTGCGGCATCCAAAGATTCCTGTACAAATTATAAGCAAGGATTCTAAATTCTTTCTAAAGCAACCAAAACTTTACAATTCACTAATTTTCCTAAGCCGCTACCCAATCTGAAATAGCTGAAAGCCTTTGCCTACAATGGATAAGTATCACAGTATTCAGAATATTTTCAGTATTTCAGCACTATCTCAAATGTCAGGTGAACTTGATGTACGTAAAGGGTTGGCAGCACTTAGTAGCAAATTTTCGCAGTAATTCCCCAAATTTAGCCCCGACTTCGATCGGGCAGAGAAATTTCTCACCTCCAGCTTACGCTCCACCTAGCTGGTTAAAAAATGGCTTTGCCATGACTCTTTACACTGCACTGCGGGCTTCCCATGAGTGGGAAAGTACGATTAACCACCCAGAACCAGATTATCAAGAGAAAATCTTTACTGGAGCCCAAGATATACCCATCTACGGCAGAGTTGCCATGCCTAAAAATGCTCGTGGCACAATTGTCGGGACTTATGGGATTACAGGTTCTTTAGATAATCAGTGGTTTCTGCAAATTTTGGGGCGTAAGGCATTTGCCAGTGGTTATGCAGTAGTTTTATTTGACTGGCGGGCTCACGGAAAAACAGCTGCCTTGTCTCCTACCTTAACTTCCGACGGTTTGTATGAAGGGGAAGATTTTGTTCGCATTGCTACCCAGGCTAAAGCTATGGGTTGTCCTGCGCCTTTTTGGTTTACAGGGTACTCTTTGAGTGGACAGCTAGCTTTGTGGGCCATTAAAGCCGCCCAGGACTTAATTCCTAGCCAGCAGGTGCGAGGTTTGGAGGAGGCAGAAATTGGTGGGGCGGCAGTGATTTGTCCTAATCTTGATTCCGTGCGTTCTCTTTCCTACTTGGTAAAACATCCGCTAGGTAAATATTTGGAAAAAGCGATCGCCAAAGAACTCAAAAAACTCGCCCTCCACATACACAATTTGCATCCAGAGTCAATAGATTTAACAGCGATCGAACGGGCAAATAGTATCTGGAATTTCGATCGCGAACTAGTCATCCCCCGCTTAGGCTTTCCCACCGTAGAAACCTACTATCAAGCTAGCAGCCCCTTGCCCCTACTACCTCAACTGAAAAAACCCACATTAATTTTGTACGCCGCTGACGATCCCTTA
>JBAVZX010000053.1:0-9828 GCA_049589015.1 Phormidium sp.
ATGCCTATGTGGTGCTGGCACGTAAAGACAAAGAAACTCCAGTAGACTATACTCCATTCAAGAAGAGTTATACAATTTAAATGATCGACAAAGCTTAGGAAACGATCGCTAATTCATGCCATTAATATCCGTAATTATTCCTTTATACAATAGCGAAAAAACGATTCGTGAAACACTCGAATCAGTTTTTGACCAAACATTTTCCCACTGGGAAATTATCGCAGTTGATGATGGATCAAAGGACTCTACTTTAGATGTTCTCGCTACCATTAAAGACCCCCGATTAAAAGTTTTTTCCTATCCGAATGGAGGAATATCAGTTAGTCGGAATCGGGGTCTTGCTTTAGCTCAAGGAGAGTTTATTGCTTTCTTAGATCACGATGATTTGTGGACACCAGATAAACTAGAGTTACAGCTAAAAGCTCTGCAAGAAAATCCCCAAGCAGCAGTTGCTTATAGTTGGGTTGATTTAATTAATGAATTGGGTGAATTTATTCGACCCCATACTCGTTATAGTGCAACTGGTGACGTTTTACCTAAACAGTTGTTAGATAGTATTGTCCATACGGCTTCTAATCCTCTAATTCGGAAGAAAGCTTTAATAGAAGTAGGAGGTTTTGATGAATCAATACTTGGCCCGGAAGATTGGGATTTGTTCATTCGTTTAGCGGCTCGCTATCATTTTGTTGCCGTGCCAAAAGTACAAGTTTTGTTTCGGATGACAGCTAGTTCGGCTTCTACTAATATTGCCAGACAGGAAACACAAACATTAAAGGTACTCGATCGCGCTTTTAGCTTGGCTCCCGAATCTTTACAACACTTGAAAAAGCGTAGCTTTACTAAAATTTATATGTACCTAACATTTAAATCGCTGGAAGTTCCTTCTGGACGAAAAAATGGTTTTGTAGCTGCTCGGTGTTTATGGATCGCTCTGAAAAATGATCTGTCTTTACTACGTCAACCAAAAAACATCTTGGTGGCTTTATTTAAAATTGTATTAGTTATTATTTTACCAACTCACCAAGCAAAACAATTGCTGAAAAAAATTAAGGAATTAAAGAATTAAAGAATTAAATAATTCCTAGTTTTATCTGATTTAACACCGACAGATTCTCTAACATCACTACCGCTGCTTTAACAGCACCTTTGGGGCTTATTGCACAACAGAGAAAAACTTATCAAGTTGCCAGCAGCATCGATCGAAAACTAACTTACCATTATCTAATATTTCCTCTGGCCCACTTTCACAATTAGTCGAAACTACTGGAGTTCCCACAGCCATTGCTTCTATAAGAACAGTAGGCAATCCTTCCCCAATAGAAGATAAAACAAACACTGCTGCTTTACTCATGTAAGCATTCTGTTTTTGGTTTTATGCAAGGAAAGGTGTTCTACTAAAGTTAAATAAGTAGGAAATTTGGCTAAAGTTACGGCTACGACAGCAACTATATTGTAAGTTAACAAGTGAGAGAGAACAACATCAGGCTGTTCTTGGCGTAAATATTTCGCTAAAGGAGATATGACTTGGCTAGCAGTTTTTAATCGGACACCAAGGGGAGTTTGTAAATCGATGATTCGGACTTCTGGAGGGACATATTCTAATAATGGCCCAGTGGCGGAAGTCAACACTAAATCTAACTTCAAGTTGTGTTTTACCATGCCTTTCAGCAAGTTGACTACAACTCTCTCTAAGCCTCCTCCATTCAGATTTGGAGCTAAAAAAGCAATGTGTTTGGTTTGATTCATGATTACTTCTATCGATGATAATTAATCATATTTTATGTTGAATATCGTTAGATTCTAACATCACTGTTACGGCTGCTTTAACAACACCTTTGGGGCTGATTCTTAATGCCCAAATTAAAAATTGGGCTGCTTTTTTGGGATCTTTCTTTAAGTTACGTTTGGCTACTCCTAAATGATATTTGGCTGCTATATATCCCCTGATTTCTGGTGGGATAATACTCAAATGGCGATGTTTTCTCAAAACGATCGCATGACCTTCCAAAGTCTTACAAAGATCGCCTGTTGCTGCCGATTTATTCTTTTTCCTATACCAACAATGAATTCCAGTCACCCAGACAAATTTGTTTCCGGCTGCTGCTGCTTTCAACCAATAATCTAAATCTTCTGCCTGTCTAAAATTGGGATCGAAAAACCCAACTTTCTCTATAATACTTTTTCTCATTACTACTGATGATGGTTGGATGTAGTTTCTGGCAAAAAGACTGGTGGGGAAATTTTCGATTTCTTCTTTTTCTGGCCCCCATAAACTCAGAAGTTTATTAGTACCATCTTCAAACATTTGCACGGTAGAATAAGCTAAATCTCCTGACTCTGATTCTAATTTGCTAACAGCCGATCCTAAATGAGTTTCTTTCCACAAATCGTCATGATCTAAAAAAGCTATGTATTCTCCTTGGGCGTTGTTAATACCTGTATTTCTAGTAGCACTTATTCCTTTATTTGTTTCATGTAAAATATATTTTACTTGATGGTTGCTAACACTTCGGATGAACTCTTGCACAATTTCTTCAGTTCGATTTTTGGAAGCATCTTCTACTACAATAATTTCCCAGTTAGAATAGGTTTGAGCTTTGACTGACATTAAAGCTTCTAATATCAATCTTTCGGCATTGTAAGCAGGAATAATTACACTAACGAGTGGTTCGCTCATATTTATTTTCCTGAAATCTCCAAGAGATTAAGATAATTTTGGGTAGAATTATCTAAGGTGAATTGCTTAAGCCATTCCGCATCAACTTGTTTAGTATTTCCAGATAATACACTCAAAATTGCTTGTGCGATCACACCACTATCCCCCACTGGCACTAAAAAACCATATTTCCCATTCGCTAAAATTTCATCTGAGCCACTCGGACAATTAGTAGCAACTACGGTCGTTCCCACCGCCATAGCTTCAATGATTACAGTTGGCAACCCTTCCCAAGCTGAAGATAATACAAATACGGCGGCTCTTGCCATATAAGCAAAGGGATTTTTCACAAAATTTAGCAAGGCGACATCATTTTCTAAGTTTAACTCGCGAACTAAGGCTTCTAAGTGCGATCGCTCTCTCCCACCCCCCAAAATCATTAACCGCGCTGGACGTACTTTTCGGACTTCCGCAAAGGCTTTAATTAATGTGGGAAAATCTTTTTGTTTGACAAATCTTCCCACTCCTAAAATAACCGGAGGTTCCCCATTAGCAAACCAAGGATGATCCAAAGGTTCTTTTGCCATAAGCAAAAGTTCCGGCGTAATTACTGGATTATAAATTGTTTTAATTCGCTCTTTAGGCAGTTTGGTAATATTAGCTAAATCCTTAGCTACTCCTTGGGAAACTGCGACAATTCCATCAGCCCAAGGGTAAAATATTCTAGAGGTTAAAGGTATCAGGCGAGCGGAAATTTGCTCTACTCTTTTCGCTTCTACGGAAACAGTAGTATGCTCAGAAACTATTACTCGTGTTGATGTTCGGGAAAGATGTTTAGCTAATATGGCTATTTCGTTAGTAAAGTGTGTGGCGGAAAGTAATAGTTTTGGTTGTTCTTGTTGCAGATAGTTTATCAATTTAGGCAAACTACTAGTAGATTGAAAACTAGTAGGTAATCGCCATCTTTTTCCTTGATCTAATTTGCTAGCGTTGAAGTCTACAATTCGCACTTCTTTGCTGACTTGGGATAAATAGGTTCCTTCGGCTTTTAATAGCACCAAATCCATCTTTATTCCTTGTTCAGCAAAACCGCGGACTAAATTTATTATCACCCTTTCCGCTCCTCCTCCGTGAAGAGATCGAAGGAAGATAGCGATCGATGGAGATGTTTCTGTCATAATTAAGTTTGGGAAAAACTAGTATATATGAGCGCACAGATTTCCATTATTAGATGGTATGTCAAATCGCTAAAAAATGCAAGAGTAAATAGCATAATTTTGGGTGATTCTTAAAATTAAATTCCTATTTGAAACCTCAGCCATACGAGAAAATATTATTGCTTCTACATTAGTTCAACAAAATTATGAAATTTAAACTAATACCAGTGTTATTACTTCTGGTAGTTATCACTATGGCTAGTTTCTAAACAAGGTTGTCGTTAAGGAAGTGAAGGTTTTACACTGAGAAACCGCAAAATTTTAAGATGTTTCCCAGTATAAAACTTTGATTTAGAGGAACTCAATATAGTTGAAAGGTGCGTTATGTTGTCACTAACGCACCCTACAAATCTGAAATAATAGCGCCCAAGCGCAACAACGTACCTATTTTTATTCCTCGAATTCTTCCTCCTCTTCTTCGTCTTCAGAAAATTCATCGCCACCGAAGCGAGGTTGAGCGGGAATTGCGGCGACGATCGCATCAATCACCTTAGACACCGGAACAATTTCTAAACCAACATCAGGGAATTTTTGCCCTTTGGGAACGATCGCTCTTTTAAACCCAAGTTTCGCCGCTTCTTTTAACCTTAATTCCATTTGAGAAACAGCGCGAACTTGTCCACCTAAACCGACTTCGCCAATTAACACAGTTCGCGGATCGACAACTCGATCGCGAAAACTCGCCACAACCGCGATCGCAATTCCCAAATCCACCGCAGGTTCTTCCACATTCAAACCACCAGCAGAAGCCACATAAGCATCCAACTTAGATAAAGGAATTCCCACCCTTTTTTCTAACACTGCCAAAATTTGTAATAGGCGATTATAATCAACTCCCGTAGTCGATCGCCGCGGACTAGAATAACTAGTTGGACTTACCAAAGCTTGCAATTCAACTACTAACGGACGAGTCCCTTCACAAGCCACAACGATCGCCGTTCCCGGTGCAGGTTCATCGCGATTTCCTAAGAATAACTCCGAAGGATTAGCAACTTCTCTTAAACCCCGATCCGCCATTTCAAAAATGCCGATTTCGTTAGTTGCGCCAAAGCGATTTTTAACCGATCGCAACAGACGATGAGAAGCAAAGCGATCGCCCTCAAAATACAATACCGTATCTACTAAATGTTCTAAAACCCTTGGGCCTGCGATCGCCCCTTCCTTAGTCACATGACCCACAATTAACATCGTAATATCATCACGTTTTGCCACCTTCATTAACGCCGCCGTGCATTCCCGAACTTGGGCAACCGAACCAGGAGCAGAAGTCATTGTCGGTAAAAAAACCGTTTGGATACTATCAATTACCGCTAAATTTGGTTTCAGAGAGTCTAACTCTTTTAAAATCTCTTCCAAATCAGTTTCAGCTAATACATAAAGTTTCGGTTCAGTTACTTCCGGTAACTTAGAATTTTCTGCCGAATCTGTTTGTTCTGTATCTTCTACCTCAGAATTAAAACTCTCACCAACTCCCAAACGAGACGCTCTCAACTTTACTTGTTGTCCCGACTCTTCACCAGAAACATAAAGAATGCGCCGTGACTCAGAAAGTTGATTTGCCACCTGAAGCAACAAAGTAGATTTACCAATGCCGGGATCTCCGCCAATCAAAACCAAAGAACCCGGAACTACCCCACCACCTAAAACTCGATTAAACTCTTCATAGCCAGAAGACCACCTCGCCTCCTGTCTTTCCGTAATTTCGGAAAATTTTAAAGACAATCTTGGCTTTGGTTCGTTATGCGCCACTGATTTACCATTACTCCGAGTCTTTCCTGGCCAACTACCACGGCTAGGAAGAGTAGATGATTGAGTCATAAGTTGTTCTTCGAGTGAATTGTAAGTATTACAGGAAGGACACTTACCAAACCATTGTGGAGACTCGGCCCCGCATTCGATACAGAGATAAGAAGTTCGAGGCTTAGACATTTCGATAATTGTAAAAAACTGTAAACATTAGCTTGTAATTCTTAAGAAAGCTTGAAATCCAGCAATCATAAGAATTTCGGCTTAAAACAACTGAACTCTTTAGGGTAATATCTTAATTAATGGTACTAAAAATTAATGAACAGAAACGCTACAGATTTAAGGAGAATTGAGTAACTTGGAAAGCCACAAAGAGAAGATTTTGGTGGTAGACGATGAAGCCAGCATTCGCAGGATTTTGGAAACGCGCCTGTCCATGATTGGGTATGATGTCGTCACAGCTGCCGATGGCGAGGAAGCCCTAGAAATGTTTCGTAACGCCACTCCTGACTTAGTGGTTTTGGACGTAATGATGCCGAAACTCGATGGTTATGGCGTTTGTCAGGAATTGCGAAAAGAATCAGACGTGCCAATCATTATGCTAACAGCTTTGGGAGATGTAGCCGATCGGATCACAGGTCTAGAGTTAGGCGCAGATGATTACGTTGTCAAACCCTTTTCCCCCAAAGAGTTAGAAGCTCGTATTCGTTCCGTACTAAGACGGGTAGATAAAACCGGAATTTCCGGTATCCCCAGTTCCGGTGTAATTCATGTCGTAAATATTAAAATTGACACCAATAAACGCCAAGTCTACAAAGGTGATGAGCGAATTCGGCTCACTGGTATGGAGTTTAGCTTGCTAGAACTCTTAGTTAGTCGTTCAGGAGATGCTTTCTCTCGCTCGGAAATTCTCCAAGAGGTATGGGGTTACACTCCCGAACGTCACGTAGATACCCGTGTGGTAGATGTTCACATCTCCCGCTTACGGGCAAAGTTAGAAGATGACCCTAGCAACCCAGAACTGATTCTCACTGCTAGAGGTACAGGCTATCTCTTCCAAAGAATTATTGAACCGGGAGAGACGGAAAAATAAGCTGTCACCCATCTAAGGCAGCAGGGCGCAGGGAGCAGGGCGCAGGGAGCAGAGGGGCAGAGGGGCAGGGGAGATGGTTAGGCCAATATTCTGATTTTTGGAAATGTCAAGGTTTTCGATATATGTTCCCTTTCCCCTTTTACCCATCAATTGCAGGGCAGATAAGATTTTTTCAGATGAATTTACTTACTTGGCGGAAAGATATAGTAGCAAATAACCGCTTTTGGTGCTAAATATTGATTTAAACTAAGAAAAAAAATAATTCCCGAAAATTTAACATCACCTGGCTTTTATCTAAACTATTACAAAAATTTAACTTGGCTAAAATTTGTATTATCTTAAAATAAGGTAGTAAAAATTAACAAACAGAAATTTTAGGTTAACAAATCTTGGCAATGGAAACTCGTAAAGAAAAGATTTTGGTGGTAGATGACGAAGCCAGCATTCGCAGGATTTTGGAAACTCGCCTGTCAATGATTGGGTATGATGTGGTCACTGCTGCTGATGGTGAGGAGGCTTTGGAAACTTTTCGCAGTTCCAATCCTGATTTAGTGGTTTTGGATGTGATGATGCCGAAACTTGATGGTTACGGTGTTTGTCAGGAGTTTCGCAAGGAATCTAATGTGCCGATTATCATGCTAACGGCTTTGGGAGATGTGGCCGATCGGATCACAGGTCTGGAGTTAGGGGCAGATGATTATGTCGTTAAACCTTTTTCCCCCAAAGAGTTAGAAGCACGAATTCGCTGCGTGTTGCGCCGAGTAGACAAATCAGGTGGTTCCGGGATTCCCAATTCTGGAGTAATTTCCATAGGTAATGTCAAAATTGACACTAATAAGCGGCAGGTTTATAAGGGCGATCGGCGAATTCGCCTCACAGGAATGGAGTTTAATCTCCTAGAATTGTTGGTCAGTCGGGCGGGAGAGGCAATTTCCCGATCGGACATTTTGCAACAAGTTTGGGGTTATACTCCAGAACGACTGGTAGATACCCGCGTCGTTGATGTCCATGTCTCTCGTTTAAGGGCAAAATTAGAAGAAGACCCCAGCAACCCGGAATTGATTCTCACGGCGCGATCGATGGGTTATCAGTTTCAACGCTTGGGCGATTTTGGGGAAAACGAAAAATAACTATCTTAAATGGCAAGGGACAATAACCAAGTTTTCAAAACTCTCCCGATCCTTGTTGGTGCTTTGGGGGGAATGCTACTTTTAGTCAACCGCTTTCTCACCCCAGAATTGACGGATTCTCAAGCTCGTTCCGATGCTTTAGGTGTATTGTTGAGTGCTTTGTTGATTTTCACTGGGTTACTTTGGCAACAAGTACAACCGCGATCGCCAGAAGCAGTAGAACTCAGTGGTAAAGAAGGATTTGAACTCGCACCAGATTTACCAGAAACAGTCAAAATGGAACTAGCTTGGGCATCTTTGATGTTGTTAACCAATAGCGCCACCCGCACTTTAGTAGTTTGGGATCAAGGTAAAGTTTTATTACGAAGGGGGATTTTGGGTGATAACCCAGAAGTCACGCCAGGGGTAATCTTACAGCGAGCGATCGAAAAGCAAAAACCCGTTTATTTAGTAGACCTTAAACTCTATCCCGGAAGGATTGAATTTGATTACCTACCAAAAAATACTCAAGGAGTAATTTGTCAACCTATCGGTAAAAGTGGCGTTTTAGTTTTGGGTGCTAATGCACCACGAAGTTACACACAAAAAGATGAAAACTGGATTGCCGGAATTGCTGACAAACTAGATGTATGCTTCAGCTGTTACCGAAAAAATGGGTTTAAAGCCCCGTCTTAGAAGGACGGCTTTTGTGTTATGCTCTTTTGTGTAAGTGTTTTCCACGCAAGATGATCGTTTAAGAATTCAGGGTTTGCAGCAGTTCAAGGGAAAACAAATCAATAGAATACTGTTGACGAGGCGATTAGAACCACTCAATTTTTTCGTAACAAGATTATCGGCTTTTGATATTGCACCAGATGAAATTTGATAAACGCAAATGGTGATTTTGTATTGGCTACTAATTGTTTTAATGGTTGTCGGAATTATTGGTGCCTTAGTTCCGGGAATTCCAGGGGCTAGCCTAATTTTAGTTTCCATCTTCGTTTGGGGCGCGATCGATGGCTTTAGTAAAGTCTGGGTGGCGCTAGCAACAGCCCTAGCCGTTCTGTTGCTGAGTTTGGGCATAGATTTTGTGGCTGCCTACTGGGGCGGAAAACAGGCTGGTGCTAGTAATTGGGGACAAATTGGTGCTTTTGTCGGCTTAACTTTGGGATTTTTGGGCTTTCTACCAGCCTTACCTTTTGGTGGGCCACTTTTGGGTATATTAATTGGGCCACTAGTAGGGGCTATTATTGGTGAGTTCCTTTATCGCCGTGATTTGGAGTTGCAACCTAGAATTAAGTTGGCAGCAAAAGCAGGTGTGGGTATTGTAGTTGGTAATTTGGTTGGTAGGATGATTCAGGGTGTATTGGCGATCGCTTCAGTAGTAGTGTTCATTTTCACTACTTGGCCCCCCGGAGTTGCCTAAAGCAGCGTAGGGGGTTCCAGGGGAATTTAGAGCAATTTTCTCTTCTTTGTAATTAGATTTTTAAGAAGTAACAGTGATTACCTGGAATAGAAACTAACTCCTCCACAGAACCCTGATAATTTAATTATTTTTTAACAATCAAAAATTTTATTAATCTCTCTTAAGCATTGCTCAATTCCTTAGCTTCCCAGAGTAAAAAAATTAATATAAATAGGCTTTCAGCAATTGTTAGCGGAATTATTTAAATATTTTTCAAGGGGACAAACTTTCCCCAATTTACTAAAGGAAAAACTGTATTTAATAATACCAAAATTTTTAATTCAAGCAATGTAAGCTGCGAAAGACAGCATAGTGAATTTAAGAGAAAAAATTAAGTTACAAAGGAGTTATCGATGTCGCAGACTAGTTTTGTAGCCAGCAGCTACGGCTTAGATCAACATGGCATATCACATACAGGTATACTTTACTGGAATCTTTCCACAGCGGCACTTTACGAAGAATCAGCCCGTCGTCGGGAAGGGTTAATTTCTCACTTAGGGCCATTAGTCGTTAGGACAGGACAGTACACTGGGCGATCGCCT
>JBAVZX010000054.1:0-3051 GCA_049589015.1 Phormidium sp.
CAGATATCAGCCTTTACCCTCCTGTCAAACGAGGTTTTACGTATTTAGTAAAGTCTTCTTTTCCGGTTTTTAATTGTGGGGGAATGCCATTAGGATATTGTTGCGAAATCAATTCTTTTAAGCGTTGCACTCGGTTTTCTGGGTTAGGGTGAGTGCTGAAAAATTCAGGAGATTGACCACCTTGACGAGCCGAGCCTAATATTTGCATTAATTCGACTATTCCTTGGGGATTGTAACCTGCTTGAGCCATGAAACGAAGACCTAAGCGATCGCTCTCTAACTCATCATCTCTACCATATCTTAAACTTACTAATTGATTCACAGCTTGGGCTAAAACTTGTGCTTGTCTAGCGCGTTGTTCGCTGTCACTTGCTGCTACTCCCACCGCAGTAACTAAAGTTGCACCTAACTGTTGTTTGGCTAAATGTTCTGCACCATGACGTGCTACAACATGACCAATTTCATGTCCTAAAGTGCCAGCAAGTTGCGCTTCGGAAGAAAGACGACTTAACAAAGCAGAAGTGATAAAAACTTGTCCTCCAGGTAAAGCAAAAGCGTTAATTGTTCGGGGATCTCGTAATAAATAAAATTGAAAAGGATAGGGAGATTTAGAAGCATCTGATTGCTGGACTATTCTTTCTCCTACTTGTTTGACATATTGTTGTAGCAAGCTGTTAGGATATAAACCACCATGTTTAGCTGCCATTTGTTGTCGTGCTTGTAAACCTAACGCAATTTCTTGACGTGGTGAAAGTTGAACCCGCTGATTTTCCCCTGTGATCGGGTTTTGTACCGTACTAGTACAATAAGTAATTAATCCAAATAATGCAACTATAATTCCAATCCAAAGACGATTTAATCCTCTCACCGCTTTTCCCCCAACCATTTAGTCAGCAAAGGAGCTTATCACAGTTTTATGCAAAATTCATCTGTATAATTTTGGATAAAATGTGTGTTAAAGATAGCTTTTAATCAGATAGTGCATAAGTGTTGCCAGTCCAGAAATATTTAAATTAAAGTAATAATAATTTATTCAATTCTGGAAAAAATACAAATGTGTAAAGGGAAACTATGCGATCGGCAAACTTTACTTTGAGCAAGGACAATACGAATTAGCCGAAAATTACTTGCAGAAAAGTTTGGTAATTGCTCAAGAAATTGGCAATAAAGAAGGTGAAGGACACACACTTAGTACGATCGCTTAGAACTAATCTTAGTTACACCTTACTCGCCGCCAATTCGCCGCACCGTAAATGTGAAACGGGAAGAATTAAATCGAGCAATTGCCGAGTTTCACCAGAGTTTAAAACAACCTAACACTAATGTAACTCCCGTAGCTAATAAGTTGTATAATTGGTTGATTAAACCAATTGAAAATGATTTAGCAGAAGCCAAAACTCAAACAATTATCTACGCCCCAGATGGACAATTGCGTTATATTCCCTTAGCAGCTTTGCATGATGGCAAACAATGGTTAGTGCAACGCTTCGGAATTAATTATATTACTGCGGCTAGTTTGACGGATTTCAACACAAAACCGCAAGGGAAAATGCAAATTTTTGCAGGTGCTTTTACCGAAGGAAACTATAGTTTTAAAGTTGGCGAACAAGAATTTCAATTTTCTGGTTTACCTTTTGCGGGTAAGGAAGTAGAAAATCTCGCAGCAACTATTCCCGGAACTACTAAATTTTTGAATGGGCAATTTAATCGGGATACAGTGTTAATGATGAATGATTTTTCGGTAGTACATTTGGCGACTCATGCCGCTTTTGTGGTAGGAAAACCGGAAGATTCTTTTATCTTAATGTTACAATTCATCTCCCGGTACAGCGCAGCTTACCGGGAGATGAATTGTGACCTTTGAACTCAGATTGAGCGTAGCGAATCAATATAATTGGGTGCTATACTATTACCAATTCCCAAATTGATAGAGAGATGTTGACAGGTTTAAAGGTAAGACTATATCCAAACAAAGAACAGCAAATAGCCTTAGCACAAAACTTTGGCTGTTGTCGCTTTGTCTGGAACTATTACCTAAATAAAAGCAACACTCAATATCAGGAAACAGGAAAAGGATTAAGCTATTGCGATATGGCTAAAAATTTGACGCAGCTAAAGAAACAGGAAGATTTCTTATGGCTAAAAGATGCGTCATCATCAGCCTTGCAACAATCGCTAAAAAATCTGGAAGCAGCATTTAAAAACTTCTTTGAACATCGAGCAAAATTCCCGAAGTTCAAAGGCAGACATCAGAAGCAATCGCTGAGATACCCAGCAGGTTGCTCAATCAAAGGTAATGGCATCCAACTCCCTAAATTAGGAATTGTGAAAGCAGTAATTTCCCAAAAGATCAGCGGCAAAATAAAATCCGTGACTGTCTCAAAGGACAGCACGGATAAGTATTTTGCCGCTATTTTGTTAGAGGTTGAAGATAGCCTAACCAGCAAAGAGGGTAAAATTTCAGGGATTGATTTAGGTCTTAACTCCTTAGTCACGGTATTTGATGGGGAAACAACTTATAAGGTTGATCCAATTAAACCTACTAGGAAATATGCCAAGAGATTAAGATGTAGACAAAAATCACTATCTCGGAAAAAGCTTGGCTCTCATAATCGGAAAAAACAGGTTAAAAAAGTCGCCAAAGTTCATCAGAAAATAGCGAACACTAGGCAAGATTTCCTCCATAAACTCTCTCATCAGTTAGTCAGTGAAAATCAAGCTGTTGTAGTAGAAAACCTTTGTGTGAAAGGACTAGCTCGAACCAATCTAGCTAAATCTATATTAGATGCTGGATTGTCCATGCTAGTTAATTTCTTGGGCTACAAACTGAAAAGAGTTGGCGGGATTCTTGTGGAAGTTGACAGATTCTTCCCTAGCACTAAGCTTTGCAATTGCTGTAAATATAAGAATGATTCTCTCACCTTAAAAGATAGAGAATGGGTTTGCCCAAAATGTCAAACCCATCACGACAGGGATGAGAATGCAGCGAAAAACATTAGGGAAGAGGGTATTAGAATACTGTCAACAAATACGGTAGGGCATACCGAATTT
>JBAVZX010000055.1:0-2511 GCA_049589015.1 Phormidium sp.
GCAAACTCATTGAAGTTTTTTTGGATATCATCGAACGATGATAACATAGTTTCTTTGTAAGATTCTTGATATTTAAGTTGAGCACAGTAAATATCTAATGCTTCCTCAATTGTGCCTCTAAATGAAATTTGTAAATGCGTGGTTATACCATTCTTCAGCATAGAATCTAGTTTGTCGCGATCTAGACAAATTAGATACCATAAAAACATTAAAGATGGTGTTTGCCCTTTGGCTTTTTCTTTTCCTTTCCACCAATCATACCAAAGTTCCTTGGCTTCAAGATTACTATTCCAAGGATTAGAAAGACCTCTCTTTTTCGCTGCGTTGATCATCCGTTCAGCAGATATACTTGTTACGGATTCACTATCATTTTCATCATTATCATTATTTTCAAAACTATCTATAGGCTTTTCTCGAACACCAACTAACCTGATTAAAGTAATACTTTTAGATTCACTATAATATGCTAGTCTGATATCTTGGCCTGTGAGAGCAGTTCCGCCCTCATTAATTCTCCTAAAAATTTCCAGCTTAATACCCAATGGTAAGTTTTTTGGCAAATAGATGATAGTCAAAGGGTATAACCGAAAAGTTTTTTGTATATTTTTAGGTAACTCACTATATTTTTTACCGATGTATTGAGCAGCAGTTGGTAGCAGATAATCAATATCTGGATCGGAACTTATGGGAAATTTATCTTCAGAGAATTGCCAAATAGTTGTTAAGCGTTGTTGTCCATCCACTACCTCAAATGTGTTATCCTCTGTTTCCCAAAAGAAAAAAGCTGGAATAGTCAAATTATTAATTAATGATTCAATAAAAAGCGATTTTTTGGCATCATCCCACTGATTAGCATCTCGCTGGTAATCAGGAATAAATACTTCATTTTCTTTTAAACGGCTTAAAATAACTTCAATATTTGAGCTTTCAGCTGCACTTTTATCTTTAACCAAAGGAATATTCAGATTTTCAGTCACAATGCCTCCTAAGTCAGCCTATAGATTTCCCTGGAAGCAATAATACCCTCTCTACCAAGCATCTAGTAAGGAATTTCCACATTTTTTAAGCATGATTTAAACATCTATTATCCTTTTTAAGCCAATTTTTTGATCGCTTCTTGATAATTAAACTTTAATTTAGATAAAATACAAAATGCGATCGCTATTACTGCCTCGCCATTCTTCTTAAACAAAGTACATTTATTGAATAAATTTTTCAAGCAATACTACCTCGCTTGCGAGTTTCCTTATAAGAAATTCCGACATTTTTCAATCCAGCTTTAATCATTTGTTGTTCCAAAAAAGCAAAGAAACGGGCGCGATCGTCCCCTCGAACTACTGCATGATTATGCGCTTCCGACAAGGAAATTGGATAACCATAACCCTTTTGAATTTGTCCCAACATTAAACTTAAAGCTTGATCCAATAAAGTAGAATTTTCAGCTACCCAAGCGGGAAATTCTATTCTCGCAATTTCACTTCCCACATGAACATAACAAAAATAAATTGTCTGACTTTCCCCATATAAATTTAAAATTCGCATCGTACTTTTCCATAAAGGAGTACGTTGTCCAGGTTTTAAAGTAGACAACCAAAAAGGCGTATCCCGCAAATTATCAAAAACCTGACAAGGCGTTTTTCTCTCTTCCGAATCACCGCAATTAACCACACAATTCGGAGTAGGATGAGGACAAGCTTGTAAGCGAAGTAAATTCAAACTTTCCGTACTTCGAGACGCACTAATATAACCTAAAAGCGGAACTTCTGCTAACCGAATTTGTTCCCAAGTTTCTAAAATTGGCGGTAAAATGCGATCGCAAGCATCCCCAGGTAAACCTTCCAAAAACCAATAAATTAACGAACCATCCACCATCGCCAAAGTCGGAACTTGAAAATTTCCCTCCCTTTGAGATTGTACCCAACTTGTAACTAATTCTGCTAAAGCGATCGCCTCCGAAACAGTCCGCCGATACCCCATCCATTCTTCAACTCGAATCCCCCATTGACGGGAAACATACAAATCTTCCGGTCGGTAAAAAACTTCCGGTAAACTATCTAATAAAGGATATCTTCCTTGTCCATAATGAAACACCACCCGCCCAATATTTATTAAATAACAATAGGCAATTTCGTGGTGACTCGGTGAAATTTGCGAACCATCTGTTGCAATAACTGTGTGAACTTTTGGCGGAACGGGAATATCAATACAACTATTTAAAGGTTCCACTGGAGTAGGTACAGAAAAAATAAAGCGATCGCGCCATCTCTCCTGAATTTTTACTAACTCTTCCTGTCTCGCAGTCGCCTCTACCATCAACTTTTGCGCTATCTCTAACCGTTGACGACTAGCAACAGTTTCCGCCGCTAAGTGTTCGCTTAAACCCTGCATTTGTCGCGCAATCTTTGTTAGATCCAGCATAGCTTTTCCCTCTAAAAATACTTTTAGAACTACCGCATAATCGGACTACCATGATGATTAACCAAATACCACTTTTGCCCCATTATTTCAAAA
>JBAVZX010000056.1:0-4738 GCA_049589015.1 Phormidium sp.
TAGGGAAACAGATATTATCAAAACAAAGATTTGTATTTATGAACAATTAATCAACTGGGTCTTGGAAAGACATATTGATAGTGACATATCAATCGGTAAGGAGAATTTACGGCATTTTTTAACAGAAACAGCCCTATGCGTAGTTCAATCTGGTAATGAATCTGCAAACATTCCTATGCTGGAGGAAAGGTTAGCAAATAATAATATTATTGCTGAGTCATTTCTGCAAGCCAGAAGTAAATATAGCGATCAAACTCTCAATCATGCTTTGACCACTTTCTATTTTCATCAAAATACTATTGAGTTTACTCATAGAAGTTTTAGTGAATTTTTATTTGCAGATCTGTTAAATAAAAATTTAGAACATTGGTCAAAAGAGGCAGCTGATTTAGGCCAATGGGAAGTACCCAATAATAAACTATATAAACAGATTTATGAACTATTAGGCTATGGAGTTTTGCGACAAGAAATCGTAGAATATTTGATAGCTTTATTGACTCAAAATAATAATTTTGATGCCAATATTTTATTTAAACGATTGGAAAAGTTTTATTTTTTATGGTGCAACGGAGAGTTTATCAATAAACCGCCAGAAGAAAATTTAGTGCAGAAGAAAATGCTCCAATTCCAAAGGCATAAAATAATATTAGGTTTGCAACAAGTTGATCTTTATGCAGGGCTGAATGTGTTAATTTTGCTCTTTGAATTAGATAAGTATGCCCAAAGATTTAATGCGAGTGATGCAATAAGTTTCTATGCCTGTGGTAAACCTTACACTGATAAATTTGAGGCATATAGATTACGTCGCATCATCAGCTACTGCCAATTTATTCGTGTTAGACCTTTTTCTGGAACAATGTCTTCATTTCTCTGCCGAGTAAAGCTCATCGGGGGAAATCTTAGTAGTTTAGATCTCTATCAAGCGAACTTGTGTAATGCAAATCTTAGTGAAGCAAAGCTGATTAGTACAGACTTGATTTACGCTAACCTGAGCCAAGCAAATCTCACAAGTGCGGATCTGAATCGTGCAGACTTAATCGGCGCTGACCTCTGTTGCGCTGACCTCAGTAACGCAAACCTTCGTCGTGCAGACCTCAGTAATGCAAACCTTAGTAACGCAAACCTTAGTAACGCAAACTTTTATCGTGCAAACCTCAGTGACACAAACCTGAACAATATCACTTGGAATGAATACACAAATTGGGAAAATGTTCGGGGTTTAGAAACAGCAGAAAATGTACCGGAAGCTTTAAAGAAACAACTAGGAATAAATTAAAATCAAATCAATACCAAATAATTATTCATTTGGCAATTCTTCTAATGTGGGCATCCGATAACCACGCCAACGCAAAATTGCCCAAGCATAAGCTTTTTTCAGCATTAATTTATCAGCAGCTAAACTTAATTCTCGAAGTTCTTGCTGTTCTGGAGAAGTAATTGCCCCAATTTGGTTTTTCTCTAACAATTCTTCATGATGTTTTTGTTGATTCAAGGTAACTTTGGTATGGGCAATTTTTAGTAATTCATCTATTGGTAAAGTTTGCAATGATAACAATTCAGCTTGCATTTCTGGCGGTGCGTTGTCTACAGAAGGCGGTAAATTTATGGTGATTCTCTGTGCTGCTACAGCTTCTAGAGATTGGTTTGTTAACTCTGCAATTTTCGATAGTTCTAGAAATACTGATTCTGGGAGTTCTACTGTAACTCTGCGATTAGGCATTTCTCACCTTAATTAACAGCTGAGTAACTGTTGATTACAGGTTAACATTTTCTGGGAAGGACTGAAGTCCTTACAACGGACTCATATAAAAAATCACCCCTGTAACAATTCAGAGTGTAAAGTTCAAAAGACAAAGTGGAAATCTTTTGATTTTTGAATTATCACTTTTGAATTTGTTCAGGGGTGAGTTTTAGGGGATAGGGGAATTTTGGGTAATTAATTCTTTAATGATTACCCATTATTACCAACTTAACGATAAATACCGTTGTTAATGCGATCGTCTCCTTCGTTAAAAGCAGACTCTACTGATGTAACAGTAAACTCATCCAAGTTAGCTTGGAGAATTTCCTTTTGGCGATCGCTAAGTCCCGGAATGTCCAATACATCCTCTACTTTTTGATATGGCGCATTTTTGATGATCTTCGCACCCAAATTGGGGTACATTCCCTGAAAACGCTTAAATGCGCGTAAGTTGGTATTGTTTAAATCAATTTTGTTGGCTATCTCTCCTAGCTTGTCGTCTACTCGATTTCGGAACGCAGCTTCAGCTGATGTTTCTGCCAAAACTGGTACAGAGTTAAATCCCACAGTGGTCAAAGCAGCGGCATTAGCGCGTTGGGTGAATCCCATTCCCGCCCAGCAACCAATGACTAAGGCGCATACTGTGAACAAACGTAACATTTTTTTCATTTATCAGTACCTCCCTCAAAAACTGGACTGATGTCCACACAGCTTCCATCAAAAGATTATTATCGGTCTTATCGTACCGTCTTTATGAACTTGTATTTATTGACTTTTAATTTGCATTGCCAAAAATCGATCCAAGTCGGCAAAAGTCCCTGCATAAGTAATGGTTGGTGTATCGTAGCCTTTGAGATGAACTACTTGTTGTTTAAATCCAGCGTCCTCAACACCTAAAGATAACAAATATTTATAAGTAGTTTCACCTAAAGCTATATCCAATTGCAGCTGCTTGGTGGAAGATTCCAAACGGAAAGCCGCATTAACAGTATCTCCTAAAGCGGTGTAGTCTGGGCGATCGCCACTCCCCGTATTACCCACCATCGCATGACCACTATTAATTCCTGCACCAATTCGTAACGGAAATGGTAAAACATATTCCCGATCGAGTTCTTTTGTCATTTTGTACAGGTCGCTAAGTGCCTGACAAATGTTACTCACCTCTTCATTGGTAATGGTGTGTCCACCATGAAACCAAACAGCCATTACTGCATCACCGATGTACTTATCCACCCAACTGCCGTATTCGCGGATAATACTGCCACAATGACGAAACCAAGTGCCAATCAATTCCGAGAGCACCTTCTCATCTAATTGCCGAGTTAAAACGGTAAAGTCGCGAATATCGACTACCATGACTGAGATCAAGCGGCGAACGTGCAAAGCAGAAGTAGCAGTTAACTCGTCAGAGTTAGTGTTACCAGGCTGTGGAGAGTTATCGTTACTCGGAGTAAAAAAGTCTAATTCAGTTTGACCGAAGGTAAGGCGATCGCCATTTCGCAGGGTTACGGGAACGCTAACCCTGCGCCCATTAACAAAAGATCCATTACGACTTCCTAGATCAATTAAATAAAATTCCCCTGTTTCCATGCACTGTAACATTGCATGGTTACGGGAAATCCAGCGGTCTGGGATGACAAAGTTATTGTCATCGCTCCTACCAATAGTCCAGCAATGACTTCCGACCAATGGTAAGTATCGATTTCCAGACTCGGTTTTTAGTAACAGGTAAGGAACGGAAGTAGGTTGCAACGTCACCGGATGTTAGAGAAGCGACGTGGAGTAGTCAGAGTCTCTAATATTTATACTAATTTAACTGCCTGAACTCGCGTGAATGCTATAAATAGCACTTTTGTCAAGCTAATGGTTTGATTCAGGCAGCTGAGGCAGCTAACCAAAATAGGCCATCTACCAAAATCGTACTCAGAACTGCTCCACTAAACGCCCACCAGTGTAACTGTCCTGAGCGCCAGGGTAAAGTACCCACGCCCAAGAGTACGCCTAAAAGTACGATCGCCCAAGAAATTCCCCAAACTGTATTAACATGAGTTGTCGCATCTTGCAATATCTGGATTGCTAATTCTGGCTCTACCTGCATTAGTTGCCGCCAGGAAGGAATTAAGTCTACTAAATAAAAATACGCATCTGTAACTGCTGTGCCAAATAAGGAACCTAAATAAAACCAGTTGCCTACTTTACCCCAACCTTGTCTGAGACACCATAATGCAAAGGGTAGTCCGATCGCTTCTACTGGCAAATGAATCAACGGTTCCCAACGCAGCCAACCCCAATAAATTGACCCCGCTAACCAACTCCAACTAAACCCTAAAAGCAAATCTCCCCAAATTTGGGTTTTTGGCTTTTTCAGTAGGACACAACTTAAACCCACCCAACCCAAGGTCAATAACAAACTCAGCAAGGGCAAGAGGCGCACTAGGGGGGCTTGGATGAACACTGGCACCGAAACCAGGAATGATGCCGCTAAGAAGACTAACCAGGCTTTCTTAGAACCGATTCGCCACCAATCAGTGGCCCGACAAGAATTGTAAGCAGACAATGTATTATTAAGCAAGATTTTTAATTTTCGTTACTTAAGTTTACCTTATTTAAGATATCACAACAAATATCCCCCAGGGGGGTATTTTTATAAGAAACTCGGTAAGCGTAAAACTCAGTGGCTTGAGCAATGAGATATAAGCGACCCGTGCGGTTAAAAGCGCAGTCAATCTTTCCCTTGACAATTTACGGAAACATAGTTACCATAAATCTAGTGATTTGGTCGATTAACCATGATCGTCTACGAGTTCAAGTTGAAAGGGAAAACTAAGCAGTATCAAGCGGTAGATGATGCGATTCGCACCTCTCAATTTATCCGCAATAAATGCTTAAGGTATTGGATGGATAACAAGGGCGTGGATGGCTACGACTTAAATAAATACACTGCTAGATTAGCCAAAGAATTCCCTTTTGCTTCGGAACTCAACTCGACGGCAAGAC
>JBAVZX010000057.1:0-2251 GCA_049589015.1 Phormidium sp.
GAGTTTAAACCAATGCCGAAAAAATACGCAGCCCAAATAGCTGACAGTTAGTAAACACCCTGTTCTGGAAAGGCAGGAATTGCCCGAAAATTAAGGAACTCAAGAAAAATAAAATCATGTTTTGATGACGCAGTACGACTCCCTGTTATACTTAGTGTCCCATTACTCGGAGAAATTCCCGATCGCACTGTGCCAGCAAACTTTCTGCACTAGCAGGGGTATAAGCGCGAGAACTCACCTCAATACTCAGATATCCCGGAAAGGTTCAACCACAATAATTGGAATTTGGCTGGATTCCAAAATAGCTTTAGACACAGACCCAACTAAAACTTTATCCCAAGGTTGATGTCCGCGTTTACCAATCACAATTTCATCTACTTTATAATCTTGAGCGATGCGAACGATCGCCTGAGCATCACTGCGATAATTTCCTTTCTGGCTTTAAGGATGGTCTATGAGCCAACAATCTCTGCCCTAAAAGTGCAGAGAGCATCAATTGCATTGGAAAAATGATTCACTAATCGCTAGAATTTTATTAAAAATGGAACCGATTAGTATCAGAGAAATTACGGTTCCTAAAAATAGACCGCTGCAAAAATTAACTCTTTATCCTCAAAAAGGGGACTGAGGAATTTTAGATTTTCGCTTTGGGGTATTGACTGAAATAGCGTCATTTACGGTTATAAAAAAAAGAGAAGCCTAAATTACCAGAAACCAAACATGACACAAGCATCCTATATTTTTCTAGCAGGGGCAAGTCGCGGTGTAGGACGAGAAATTGCCATCAATTTAACTGAACAAAACCAGAAAGTAAAAGCACTACTGCGTTCAGAAACAACTCGCCCAGAACTAGAAGCGATGGGAATTAAAATTGTCATGGGAGACGCATTAGACAAAACTGCAATGGAACAAGCAATGCAAGGTGATACCATTCAAGCAGTGATTAGCACAATTGGCGGTTTACCTAAAGATGGCGAACGGTCAGACTATTTAGGTAACAAAAACCTCATTGATGCCGCAGTCAAAGCCGGAGTGCAAAAATTTATTTTAGTCACTTCGATTGGCACTGGCAATAGTGCTGTTGCCTTACCACCACAAGTAATGGAAACCTTGGGCTCTGTTTTAGCAGAAAAAGAAAAAGCCGAACAACACTTAATCGACAGTGGACTAACTTACACAATTATCCGACCAGGGGGACTAAAATCAGAACCCAGTACTGGCAATGGAGTACTCACCGAAGATTACAAAATTGCCGGAACAATTCACCGGGCTGATGTGGCAAAGTTAGTGTGTCACTGTCTATTTTCCCAACTTGCCGATAATAAGATTCTCTCAGCTTGCGATCGCAACATGATCTACGGACAACCAGAATTTACCGAATTCAAAGTTTAACAGGGACAAGGGACTGGGGACTGGGGAAGTTTTGAGTTTTGAGTTTTGAGTTTTGAGTTAGGGAGAAAGTTATGAATTTTAAGTTATCTCCCCACTTCCCCACCTCCCCATCTCCCCATCTCCCCATCTCCCCACCTCCCCAACTACCTTGCAGGTTTTACCCACTGACGGTAAATTGCTAAATCGAGAGCAAAACGGGCGAAAGCGAAGAGCAAAAGACTTTCAATACAGAGAAAACCCAAAGACCAAAGAGTATTTTCCCTCTTTAACCCGATATCCACCTGGGCTAAACCTCGTACAAGCCCAAAGGACAAAACCGCACCTTCTTGAAGATGGGAATTTTCATCTTGACGAATAATGTAGCGGTAAGTGATACCGAAGAGGAAACCACTTAAAAAAGCAACTCCCCCACTAAATAATAAATTAATCAGCGTTAGAGTTTGCCAAAGAGCAACAGCCGGAAACCGCTGTGCCAAAAACAAATGTAACAGCGTCGTCACGCTAAATGCCAGCGACAGAGACAAAGCGCCACAAATACCAGCCTTGAGAGATTCTATCCGTTCTGCGTTTAAGTCGTCCAAAGTAAGATCCCACCACTAGGAAGTATGATAATCTTTGAAGTCATTTTCGATCTTTTAGTTGTAAACAAAGCTTATGGATATTCTCTCTTTAGGTTGGGTTGCTCTGTTAGTTCTATTTACCTATTCGATTTCGATGGTAGTTTGGGCGCGTAACGGTTTCTAGAACAGTGGAAACAATAATACCTATATACAATGTTCTCGCCATAGCAGCCTCAGTGCTGCTAGTTACGGTCACTGGTGGCGTTATCTATTTAACGTTAGCAGAGTGGCGCGATCGC
>JBAVZX010000058.1:0-4529 GCA_049589015.1 Phormidium sp.
GCTTTTGGGAGTAGACGATCGCACCATAACTTGAGAGTGTAGCAGCAATTAATATAAAGGCGATCGCTGATGTGTATCGCTGAGATCTATTTAACCATTGCAGCCAAATTGGTGTTGTTTCCGACAAAGGACTAATTCTTAATTTTGCTAGCCTTTGTGGGGAAATTTTAGATTTAGGGGCAACTGACATATCCCTGCTCTCCTATCTTTATATTTAATCCATACTTGCATCATAGCTAGATTAACTTGGCAGATCTCAATTTTTAGATCTGACTGGCTTGATTGTGTTATAATATTGTGCGGCCTAAGCTAAGCTAAGCGAATAATGCTAGCCTAGCTGAGAAACTATCTTCATCAGAATCTCTTAACTCTCGTGAAACGGAGTTTAACGGTAGATAAATTGCCTCCCATTAAAAATGCAGCAAGAATCTTCCGTTACAGCATCAGCTTGACGGCTAGACTGTCGATGTTATTATCATGATCTAGCAGGTAATCCAATCTGCACTAGTTAACTCAATGAGGAGTGTATGAATAAAAAATTTTTGACAGTGGTTTTCGGACTTGGCTTAGCTTTTACCTTAGCAGCCTGTGGTGAGAAAGCACCAGAAACACCAGCTACACCACCTACACCACCTACACCAGCTACACCAGCTGCACCAGCTGCACCAGCTACACCAGCTACACCACCTACACCAGCTACACCACCTACACCAACTAAACCACCTACACCATAAGGAATTGTTAGCTCCTCACTAATCTAATCTGGCTAATCGTTTATAATTTTTGGCAAAAATAATTCTTCGCTACCTGAAGCGAAAGATTATCTCATGGAAAAGAGTTCTGCCTTTTTCAATGAGTGTTTTGGCAACAGGGACAAGGGTAAAGGCCAAAAAAGCTTTACCCTTGACTAATTTTCCGTTTAGTGATACCAGCTGTTTTCTTAATGCTTTTACTCCAATTTAGTACTTCCCATTACTGTCGCAAGGCGCGTTTAGCATTGGGATATAAGGGAATTAGCTACAAAGTTGAGAATTTAACACCGGGACTGCATCGGTTAAAACTAAAACCAATGACGGGTTTAAGTACTATACCAGTGCTATTACCACAAGAGTCGGGTTTACCTGAGTGCATCGCAGATTCTACCGAAATATTCAAGTTTTTGGAATCCTACCAATCACAACCAAGTTTATTACCGAAACCAGAAGCACAAACAACAGCTTGGATGTTAGAAGATTGGTTAGATGAAAGTATTGGCACGGCAACTAGATTTGTTTATTATGATTTTCGAGCAGGAGTTGGGAAACAAATTGATCCTTCTTGGTCTAGCCAAATTTTAATTCAGGTAGTACGTCGTCAGTATCAGATTAATCCAGCTACAGTACATCTGGCGAAAGAACGGATTAAGTTGGCTTTAGAGGTATTAAAACCTTGGCAGGAGCATCCCTATTTAGTGGGAGAGAGTTTGACTGTAGCAGATATTGCGGCGGCGGCTTTGCTAAGTCCTTTGGCTTTAATTCCTGAATATCGACAGGAATATCCTTGGTTATTTGAGAGGATTAAAGAAATTCATGAAATCTGTCGAGAGCCATTACCGCCGGGACTAGTGAAATCATGAAGGGAATGTTTTATGGTTGGGGAAAGATGGTGATTTTGGGTGCTGCTGTACCTTGGTGGCTATTTTCGCCGAGTACCCTGCAAGCGTTACCGCCGCCTTCTGATATGCCGGAAGAGATTTTGCGGACGGAGATCATTACAGAAGGGCGATCGCCCATCGATGGTAAACTCTTGAGTGCAGCTGAGTATGCCGAGTTACAAGCATCTCTGCAACTAGATTCACCCCCAGAACCAGCCGTGAGTCGTGAGATCAAGCATTTGATTTTCTTATTGCGTTTGCGATCGCAAATTCGTCTAATTTTGCCATTTTTATAAATTTTTCCTAGCTAACACTGAAATAACAGAATTACGCTAAGAAACCGGGTTTCTGCGTAAGTCCTACATATTGTGGTTAACTATAGATCATAAGTAGCAGATCTAATGTAAAGCAAATGTTCTGGCAGAATTTATGTAAAAAAATGTTTATAAATATAAACTATCCTTAGACCACTCTCCTGTTCAAACCAACTTAGTTAAGTCGATATTTAGGTAGGTAGCCTCATGTCCATAACCATTGCCCCAGAGCAGATTGACAGAATTATATGGAATCAGCATCAAGACCCCTTTGAAGTGCTAGGGCCTCATACAATAGAACAGAATGGCAAAACCGTCTGGGTGGTGCGGAGCTACTTGCCCAATGCTGATGCAGTGTGGGTACGTCTGCCGGAACAACGCAAAGATTATCCGATGCAGTCTGTACATCATGCCCACTTTTTTGAATGTGTCCTTGATGTCGCAGAACTAGCCAACTATCAACTGCGGGTTAAAGAAGGGGAACATGAAAAGGTTATTTATGATCCTTACGCTCTTCGCTCGCCCCATTTGACAGAGTTTGATATTCATCTGTTTGGCGAAGGAAATCATCACCGAATTTACGAAAAGTTAGGTGCTCACTTAACCGAAGTCAACGGGGTTAAAGGTGTGTATTTTGCGGTTTGGGCACCGAATGCGCGAAATGTTTCTGTGTTGGGTGATTTCAACTGTTGGGACGGGCGCAAACATCAGATGGCAAGGCGGGTAAACGGGATTTGGGAACTGTTTATCCCTGGTGTGAGTGTGGGAGAGCATTACAAGTTTGAAATTAAAAATCACGCAGGTCACATTTACGAAAAAAATGACCCTTACGGTTATCAACATGAAGTTCGCCCGAAAACCGCTTCGATTGTGACAGATTTAAGTACCTACACCTGGAATGACCAGGAATGGATGGAGAAGCGGCGTTACACGGAACCTTTGAATCAACCAATTGCGGTTTATGAATGTCATTTAGGTTCTTGGTTGCACGCTGCTTCTGATGAACCTGCGCGGTTGCCGAATGGGGAAACTGAGCCTGTAGTAATTACTTCGGAACTTAGACCAGGGTCGCGGTTCCTCACTTATCGGGAGTTGGCAGATTACTTAATTCCTTATGTTAAGGAGTTAGGTTTTACGCATATTGAATTGTTGCCTGTGGCGGAACATCCTTTTGATGGTTCTTGGGGTTATCAGGTAACTGGGTTTTATGCGCCGACTTCTCGCTTTGGTAAGCCGCAAGATTTCATGTATTTTGTGGATAAGTGCCATGAGAATGGTATTGGGGTACTTGTGGACTGGGTACCGGGACATTTCCCCAAGGATGGTCATGGTTTGGCTTTCTTTGATGGGACACATTTGTATGAACACGCAGACCCCCGAAAAGGTGAACATAAGGGTTGGGGGACTTTGGTGTTTAATTATGGTCGCAACGAGGTGCGGAATTTCTTGGTTGCGAATGCGCTGTTTTGGTTCGATAAATACCATATTGATGGAATTCGGGTGGATGCGGTGGCTTCGATTATTTACCTGAATTACTGTCGTCCTGATGGGGAGTGGGTGGCTAATCAGTATGGTGGTTGCGAAAATATTGAGGGTGCGGATTTTCTGCGCCAGATGAACCATGTAATTTTTAGCTATTTCCCTGGGATTCTTTCGATTGCTGAAGAGTCTACTTCCTGGCCGATGGTTTCTTGGCCTACATACGTGGGTGGTTTGGGCTTTAATTTGAAGTGGAATATGGGGTGGATGCACGACACTTTGGATTATTTCCACATGGACCCTTGGTTCCGGCAGTTCCACCAAAATAATTTGACTTTCAGTATTTGGTATCACCACAGTGAGAATTTTATGCTGGCGCTGTCTCATGATGAGGTGGTGCATGGGAAGAGTCCGCTAATTGGCAAGATGCCTGGTGATGAATGGCAGAAGTTTGCTAATGTGCGGGCTCTGCTGGCTTATATGTATGCTCACCCTGGTAAGAAGACTCTGTTTATGAGTATGGAGTTTGGTCAGTGGAGTGAGTGGAATGCTTGGGGGGATTTGGAGTGGCATTTGTTGCAATATGACCCTCATAAGGAATTGAAGTTGTTTATGACGGATTTGAATCAGCTGTATAAGAGCGAACCTGCTTTATATAGTCAGGATTTCAATGAGGCTGGGTTCCAGTGGATTGATTGTAGTGACAATCGTCATAGTGTGATTTCGTTTATCCGCCTGGGTAAGGATTCGGATGAGTTTATTGTGACGGTGTGTAATTTTACGCCGCAGCCTCATAGTCATTACCGGGTTGGTGTGCCGGAGGCGGGTTTTTATAAGGAGTTGTTTAATAGCGATTCCCGGAAGTATGGTGGTAGCAATATGGGGAATTTGGGGGGTAAGTGGACTGATGATTGGTGGTACCATAATCAGTCTTATTCAATTGATTTGTGTTTACCGCCTTTGGGTGTGTTGATTTTGAAGTGGGAACGTCCGGCGGTGACGGAAGAAGAGGCGCTGGATGTGGAGGCTAGTGAGTCTTAGGTTTAATTGATGTAGAGACGTTTCATCTGTAGAGTAGAGACGTTTCATCTGTAGAGTAGAGA